>CARBKU010000082.1 GCA_948946035.1 uncultured Clostridia bacterium | reverse complement strand
GTTTTATACTATTAAAAACTTCATGATTTCGACATATATTAAATGTATTATCCAAATAGTATGTATAGCTAAATTCAGATTTACCAGGGAAATTCCTTACTAAATCACCAGTAATTTTTTGTTTTTCACCTAACACTGTCCATACAACATCTAAGTTATTTTGCTCCAAAAATTCAATTAAGAACCTCTTATTTATATATATAGCATTATTACAACCATTAATAATAACTTTGCGCCCATTCACATCATACCCAAACGAACCATCCCATGATAAATTCATTTTTTCAAATAAAAACTTTGATGGAAACTTATATGAACTTTCTCCATTAGTACAAAATGGTGAGTCTTTCTCACCTATATAATCATTTACTGTTGTAATCAAATGACATGGAGCTGGTGCTTTTATACCGAAAATCTTGTTCTTCTTCTTGACCTAAATAATTAACCATTGTAGGGCTCCATGGATATTCTCCAATACAACATTCATATAATTCTCTAAATCCCTCTGGCATCCAACGCCCTTCAAAATCTTTTTTTTCAAACCACTTCATCAAATCAGCCTTTTTATCTTTATGATAAAAATAAGTCCTTACTTGCATCCATACTTCTCTAAATGCCTTTTTTCTTATTTCTTTTGAAGATAGATATCCCTGTAGCATATAATACACTTCTCCTTCATTATCGAATTCTATTATATCGGAAATATAATGTTCAACATCATTTTTTGTGAACCAAGTAATATCATCCCATTTACAATATCTATAAAACGGGTATACAAGCTTTTTTCCCTCAAATGCATTAATTTTAGGTACCACAGTTAAATCTATATCTCTAAATGAATTTCCTTGTTCAGGACATATAAGCTCTATATCCTCATATCTATACTTAGGTTTATATTCATAATTGTCATAAATATTTCCTAGTTCTCTGTATAGATATATTTTTTGATATTTTTTTCCAATTCTTTCTACCTGTTCATCGCGATTTCTTAATGAACCATAAATATAATCAATATTACTATCATATTTTTCACACAGCTCATATCCACTTTTTACAATATCTTCAAAAATCATAAGTCCAACTTCCTTTCGTGTAAGTCCATAATTCTCAACTTCAGCTGGAATTGTGTATATAGCAAAATCACTTTCCTGACAATTCCAGTATAAGCGTGAAAATTTATCTTTGATCTGCAATGCATATTCTTTATTGTGGATATTTTTTTTACTTTTATATGGTGGTCTAACCAAAACTACTTCTTCCATACTGCACCACCCTTTATAATATGCGTACTCAAAAATGTTTCTTAAATAATCACGTAATAAAACATTTTGTGGCCAAATATGAGCTAAAATAATACTATTCTTAATATATTCTAAAATCGGCATCACATATTTTTGTTGGGCAAGTAGAACAAGAGAAGAATATACTGCCTGCCATATCCTTTCATGGATATAATCATCCTCTACTCCTTTAAACATATCAATAATTGTCAACATATCTGACGGATATAGTCTGAATAGGTTCACTAACCCTTTACTGGCTTTATCTCTTAGCTTAATATCATTACTTCCTGTTCCCCAACACAAAACAATTTTCCATAACAGAATACTATCTTCTGTAAAATCGGTTTTATTCAATGCTATCGCTCTCTCACACATATTTGATATAATTTTCACTTCATCATATTGTTTTAGCAAAAAGAAACTCAAAATATAATCTCTTTTATATGGATTCATATGAATTAATTTATTATGTATATAATGTGCATTAACAATACATTTTGTTTTGGTAGAAACAGCTAATAGCCCTAACATTGCTCGTCGTACATCAGTTTTACTTGATGACCAAAGTAATTTTTCAATTTCTGCAGTTGATTTATCATTTATCTCATTTTCATTTCTCCAATAGAGACCACTCATAAAAGATTCAACTGCTTCACTATGTATCCTATCAGTAATCTTACTTATAAATTCTTCCTTTGTATTTCGAAAATATGCTATTTGAATCATTTCCAGCGTTCCAAGTGTTATTTTTTTATCTTCTACTGCTTTTATAATAGTTTCTATTTCTTTGCCCTCATATTTTTGGGCATACAAATATTCAAAAAACTTTTGATACGCAAATGCTATCTCTGTTCCTTTTTCATTCAACTCTCTTAACAAATCTTCTGATATCAACCATTTTATAAAACCTGATGTTTTTCCTTTTATGCCAAAGCCATCTAATATACTATCAATAATTGTCCTAAGCTCATTCCAAGAAATACTATATTGTTCTTTGTTTACCATATACTGTGTCACTTTATTCAATGCTAACGAAATAACTTTATCCTTAACAGAAAAATAATCCGAATAATATTTTGCTATTTTTTTGTCTTTCATACGAAAAAACTCTTCCATTACTGTCTGAATATCTTTCACAACAACAGTCTTATCTTTCTTTTCTGTAGCAACTTCACAAAGCATCTTCAGAAAAAGTGGATTTATAAATTCAGGAGCGCATGTTGTATCACAATTAATATTTACACCATAACTTTTACAAAAACTGCTCAACGCTTCAACTTCCATTTCAGTAAAACCATTATGTTGTAACTGTACCATATCTTTTATTTTTTCATCATCAAGATATTCTTTTAAATATATACTTCTACAACTAACAATTATCTTAATGTTTGAATACTCTTTTGCCTTTTCAATAATTAATGGAAGATTACTATCCCAATATGAAAAATCAGCCACTTCATTAATAGCATCTATACAAATTGGTATATATACATTATTTTGATTACCATACTCATTTAGCCATGCAAAAAAATTTTCTATATAGTCTCCTTTTTGATAAAAGTCCATAATTACAGTATCTGCGTTTTTATTTTCTCTAAACATATCTCCCAATATTAAAACAGCAGGAATGTCTTCTTCAAGAAATTCATTTACTATATCACATAGCAAATGAGTTTTTCCAATACCTCCTTTTCCTGTAATTAAAATAGCATTATTCTTTGCATTATTTATTAATTCAACATCAAGCATTCTTTCAATCAATGGAAGAGCTATAATCACATCCCTTAATTCATCTAAATATTGTGTTGGAAATACACACATATACGAAGCCATAAAACCTCTCCAACTTTTATTATTATATGTTCCATTACCATTTTTTTCTTCAAAGCGATTTTTTTCAACTTCAAATACTTCTCTAAGTTTTTGTTCATATTCTTTTAAATTTTCTAAAATCTGCTTCAATTTTTCTTCTTCATATACACCTGAATCAAATGTAATGCTATCTATTTGCATTTGAGTAACAATAGCATTTATTTTCAGTCTGCTATCTTCATTTTCATTCTGTTTATAAGAATAAAATTCAAGTAATTTCTTTATACAATCTTTTATTTGTAAACTTATATCTTGTAATCGTTCCGCTATTCCATCCTTCTTTAACATAAATTTTAAATTACTATATGTTCCTGTTGTTATATTAAGTTTCTTGTTATATCTAGGTCCAACCATTGAAATTACTTGTTTTACCTTTTTCTTTATAATATTAAAATTATAATTTTCTTCTGAAATATTAATTGGTATTTTCTTTTTCAAAATTGAAACATCTTCACATTGTAAAATTTTATTTATATACTTTATACTTAAAGCTTCTAGTCTTTCACTATTTTCCTGTTTTACAATGATACCTATAATATTTCCTAATACTATTAAAGGTGATCCTGATAACCCTTCATAATTTTGCAATTGATTTTCTCTCTTTACATTAATTATTATTTTTTCCTCTTGTTCATTTATAATATTTCCTAATAAAACCTCTCTTTTCTGGATAAGCTTTGGAAATCCCTCAATATGGCATTCTATTCCTATAATTTCATTCTCTACATCAACCAAATTATTTACAGTATCTTCTGATAAAACTTCATTTAGCTTAATAAACACACAATCAATTCCTTTTTCTATAGCTTCTATTAAGTTAATTGTTTTCCCTACAACTTCATCATTATCGTCTATTCTAAATACTACTTCTTTTTCAACAAACTCATCTGTAATTAATTCATCTGCTATAATGACATTATGTTTGGCAGTCATTACAATATCTGTCGATACAAGAAATCCTGTACCCATAACTCTACCATCTCTTAATATTTGACCTATAAGTATTTTTTTCATTCAAAAATCCTTTCTACTATGTTTTTCCCATCGCCAATTATGACTTCGTAATTATATTTTTTTTTCCATTGTTCTTTATTAAGGAAATATGCTTTCTCTATAGGATAATTAAATACTATTTTTTTAAAATGAGAACATTTGCATATTATCGTTGCTAATACCTCTAAATCTGGATGGTTATATATTTTTGAATTTGTTAAGCAATAATACTCATCAGCCGTGTAACGTCTAATAAAATTATGTGTAATATTATATCTGCTTCCATGATGAGGCAACTTGATTGCCGAAAAGTGAAATCTATGACCAACTACTTTTTCTATATTATTTAATAGTGTTTCATCTATTACAGCATCTCCTAAAAACAAATATTTTTTATTTTCGTAATCAAGAATAAAAGAAATAGAGCTTCTATTAACTATGGATCCATCTTTTTCGCATAAATCTCCAATATATTTTTCTAAATCTTCATTTTCGCAAATCTTATATTTTTCATTCGCATATATTGCTTTAATATTTTCCAATTGGAATTCAAATGCTTTAATTAATTTAATCTTATTTGATACTCGAAACGTATAATTTCTAGACAACATATCATTTTTCCAGTAATCTTGCACTTCTATAAGATTTCTTTTTGATGGTCCTAATACACTTATAAATGTATTTTCCGCTATTTGATTCATACATTCTATTGTTTCTGAACAAATGGCTTGTCCATTAGTTACCGAGTTTAAGGGTATTTTTCTTTCTTCAATAAGTACACCCAAAGACATTCCTTCATTAATTCCAATTTCTTGTACTCCGTTTGGTAGTGTACCTTGAGAAATAATTGTATTCAAAATCTTATTGTCTCTATCTGTAAAATCATTATTTTCTTGTGAATAAAATTTTCTATCAATTATTTGAAGAAATCCATTATACCAAATGTTTTCTATGAAATCAGAAGTTATATTTTCCAACACTTGAACCAGCCCACCAATATGATCATTATCCATATGTGTGCATATCATTAAATTAATTTTTTGTTCTAAATTTTTCATATTACATATTTCACATTTTATATATTTTTGATATGTTTTTGCTAGTCCTCCATCAATTAGTATATTAAACTGGTTTTTATTTCCAGCAGAAATCATAATACAATCTCCATATCCCGCTGGAAACAATTTAATAGTCAACACTATTTTTTCTCCTTTCAAATTTGTTTCTTGCTCAATATCTATAATACTAGTTAGTATAACACAAAATTAATAAGTTTTCTATCAATTTTAGATATGATTTTCACTTGCTAGATTACTTACCCTTAGCTTGGCGCACACTTGTAATTTCTCGAGATGATTATAACAAAAAAATTAGATATTTTTCAAATAAATATCTAATTTTGTATGAATTGTAATTTATATCAAATAATCTATTGCATAATGTATTGCTGTTGGAATAGTTATATCTTTTCTTTTATCAGTAATAATACACATAACCAAATGAAATACAAAACAGAATAATAATTGTGGTAGTGCCTGAATAATATACCCTAATGAAACATTATCATTTACAAACATTTGAAATGGTATGTGCATTAAAGAAAATAACAATGCCCCTATTAAAAATAAAATATATTTTTTACATTTCAAACCAAATAAATAATTCTGAATAAACCCTCTAAATATTATTTCTTCTAATAATCCAATATAAAATAAATAATATAAACTTTCTTTTATTAGTTTTAGTAATGGTGCTTTGCTTGTAACAACACTTATGATAAAAGTTAAAAGCACTATTAACAATGATATTATAAGATTTATTTTTATCTTTTCTTTAGTAAATCCTAAATTAGTTATATTTTTATCTTTTATTATTACAATTAAAATTCCTATAATTGCAATAGACCAGTAAATAATATTATAGTTTTGAACTTTATTTTTATATAATATTCCCATTATAAA
>CARBKU010000081.1 GCA_948946035.1 uncultured Clostridia bacterium | reverse complement strand
AATTTTTTTTTTTTTTTTTTTCCACCCTTTCCATTAATTTTATTGTTACTCTTCAGCCTTAGATATATTATCATTATATTTAGAAAATTTTAATTGAAAGTAATTGACTAGAAATATTTAATAATTTTTATTGAAGGATTTGTTAGCTATATGAAAATTACCTTCTAGCTGTATAAGCTTGAATTATATATATTATTTTTGCGATACTGCGTAAGCGACCAAACGAGCAACAGCGAGTGCGATTGGAGCAACTTACCATTTTTAAAATTTGGTAGTTGCGACACACAAAGTATAAAAAAATAATATATATAATTCAATCTTATACAATTTCATAAAAATTATTTAGTATTTCTTCAAAATTAGCTTGAACGATAAATTTTCTAAATATAATGATAATATATCTAAGGCCGAAAAGTAATAATATATTAGTTATTCTGTGTGTAAAGCATCAATAGGATTTAATTTTGAAGCTTTGTTTGCTGGAAATATTCCAAACAGTATACCTATAACACTACTAGACAAAAATGCTATTATTATAATAGATGTACTAGAAGAAAACGAATATCCCATGCTTCCCAAAAGTGTTCCAATTCCTAGTCCACACACAATACCTACAATACCACCACATACACAAAGCACAAGAGCTTCTATCAAAAACTGAACCAATATATCATTTCTTTTAGCACCTAAAGCTTTTCTTATTCCAATTTCTTTCGTCCTTTCTGTAACAGAAACTAGCATTACATTCATAACACCAATTCCCCCTACAATTAAAGAAATGCTTGCAATTCCACCTAATAATAGTGATAAAGTATTATTAACACTTTCCATTGTATCCAACATAGAATCTTGAGATGATACACTAAAATAATCTGTAGTAATTCCTAAAGAACTTTTTATATAATTTTCAATTAATGTGGTAGTTTTATCAACATTATTTTCATCTTGAATTTTTATATATACATTATTTATAGTTGTATCACTTCCCAAATATTTAGCTGTTGTAAAAGGTATTATTAGCATATCATCAACATTACTTCCCATACTACTTCCAACAGCAGTTAAAACTCCTATTACTTTGTAGTTATCGCCATCTATTTTTATATCTTGACCTACTGGATTACTTAGGCTAAATAGTGTTTCTGCTATACCATTTCCTAATAAACATACTTTACTATTATTTTCTAAATCTATACTTGACAATACTCTGCCTGCACTTATTGTAAGATTTGTAACTTCCATATAACTATCTGTTGTAGCTATTATATTTACTCTATTAGAAATGGTTGTTCCTCTACTTGCAGTACTACTAACTGTTTTATATGGTGCAACTGTTTCAACATTAGGTATATCTAAAATATCATTTATTTGACTATATTCTAAGCTAGTATCACTTGATTGTATGTTTAATGTCAATATATTTGTTCCAAGTGATTTTACTTGTGAGACAACTTGATTGCTTGTTCCATTTCCTATTCCTACTAATATTATAACAGATGCAATTCCAATAATTAACCCAAGCATTGTTAAAGCTGATCTTAATTTATTATTTGTTATGTTTTTTAATGAACCTTTTAAAATGTTTATAAATTTTGTCATTTCTACAATACCCCCTCATATAGTCTACCATCTGCTATTTTCACTATTCTTTTAGCTCTTTTTGCAACATTAATATCATGTGTTATTAGTATTATTGTTTGTCCTTTATTATTTAATTCTTCTAAAACATTCATAATATCAATGCTTGTTTTAGAGTCTAGGGCTCCTGTTGGCTCATCTGCAAGTATTATTTCTGGCTCACATGCAATAGCCCTTGCTATTGCAACTCTTTGTTGCTGTCCTCCTGATAGCTGAGTTGGTAAATGATTTTCTCTTCCTTTTAATCCTACTTTTTCCATTAACATATATGCTTTGTTTTTAGATTCTTCGTTCTTCATCCCTTTATATATTAAAGGAATTTGTATATTTTCAATTGCTGATAATTTTCCTAATAGATTAAAATTTTGAAAAATAAATCCTATTTTATTATTTCTTATTTTAGCTAATTCATTTTCAGATGCATTGGCTGTTTTTTTATTATCTAATATATAAGTTCCTGAGTCTGGTACATCTAGCAACCCTAATATATTCATTAATGTAGATTTACCAGAACCTGATGGGCCTATAATTGAAACAAATTCGCCTTTTTCCACTTTAAAATTAACATTATCTAAGGCTTTTATTGTCTCTCCTCCAAGATGAAAATATTTATTAATATCTTTTAATTCTATCAAGATTATTCTCCTTTCTGAAATCTAATTATTTCTCATAGAAGGCATTTCTCCACCACCCATATCAGATGGCATAGATTGTTTATCAAAATCAAAGTTTTGTTTTCTTTCTCCACCAAATTCGCCTCTCATTTCAGAACCAACATTGTTATTATTTTTATTGTTATTTCTAATTGTATTTTGCTTTGTAGTTGTAACCACTTGAACTATTTGCCCTTCTGTTAACCCAGATGTTATTTGAACATATTCATCGTTTGCAAGGCCTGTTTGAATTTCTACTTCTCTTGTTTTTCCATTTTCTACCACAATAACATATTTTTTATTATTACTTGTTTGTACTGCATTAATTGGAACTGTTAATACATCACTTAATTCTTTTATATTTATTGTACAAGAAACAGACATACCTAATTTTGCATTTCCATCATTTTCAAAGCTTACTGTTGTAGAAAATGTAGTACCACTAGAAGAATATGTACCTACTGCATCTATTTTTGTTATAGTTCCTACATATGTTTTGCTTGTATCTGATGTTAAGGTTATTTGTACTTCTTGACCTATACTAATATTTGCTATTTCGTTTTCATTAATTGTTAAATTTGTTGTTAAATCTTTTAATCCTTTAACTTCAACATAATTACTAGATGTTGCCTTAGTTTTTGTACTAGGCAACTCACAGCTTGATATAACTAAATCATAGGGTGCTACTAAATATGTTCCATTAGTATATTTTAAAATATTTTCTCCCTCTTTTACTGTATCATCTTCTTCTACACACATGGTTTCAAAATACTTTGTTGTATCTAATGTTAGTTTTTCAGTTGTTGCTGTTGCAATTTCTCCAGTTGCAGTAAGTGTTTTTGCTATTGTTCTTGTGCTTACTTCTTGTTCTTCTATTGTTGTACTAGTTGACGAAACATCAGTATTTAACCCTATCTGCTTTCCCACAAAAAAAGTAATTGTTGATATTATACAGATTAATATTATTACTAAAAAAATTTTTTTGAATTTTTTCATTTTTTACTTTTCATCCTTTCTTGAAGCATTTATTAGACATTAGTGTTTGTAGTGTTTTCTTGTTCTGTAGCAGTATTTTCTTCGTTTGGTCTACCTCTCATTTTTCCTCCATCGTTAATAATATTTCCATCCATTGATGTTGGTGGTTCTCCTCTATCCATTCTTTGCATTTCTTTTCCATTATTTCCTTTTAAAACTAAAAATACTCCTGTTGTAATAATGGCCCCTATTAGGATTCCTATTATTAACATTAAAATTTCTTTTTTCATTTTTACCACTTTCCTTTCTTTATGTAGAAATCTAGTTAGAAAAAAATTTCTTCTACAACTGATTTCTCCTTTTCCACTAATATAATTTAGAATTATTAAATAAAGATTAAATATTGTATTTTATTTATAAATTTTATAATTTAAATTGATAAAAATATAAAAAAAAGTTTTAAGAATTTCTATGCAATAGCAATTGCTTAAAAATTCTAATAAACTCAATATTTATCTTGTACAAAAAGTCCTCCTACTAGGAGAACTTTTCTACAATATAAAAAATACCAATTCTTAAAGTAAATTGGTATTTTTATTTTTCTACTGTTATTAATATCACTAAATATATAAAACTTAAGCATACTCATATTTCTTTCTATTTGCAATAAAGAAAACAACACTTACTATTAAAGCTAGAACTTCTGCAAACACAAGTGCTAACCAAATTCCATTTAGTCCCCAAAATAAAGGAAGTATAAATATCATTGCTATTTGGAAAAGCAATGTTCTTAAAAATGAAATTGTTGCTGAGACCACTCCATTATTTAAAGCTGTAAAGAATGATGATGAAAAAATATTAATTCCACTTATTAAATATGAAACAGCAATTATTCTAATAGCATTTGTTGTCATATTAAGCAATTCTAAGTCATAACTTACAAATACACTTGCCAGTAGCTTTGAAAATATTTCAGCAAACATTGTCATAATAAAAGATGTTATTACTATAAGCTTTAAACTTTTCTTAAATAAATTTTTTAATTCATCTTTATTTTTTGCACCATAATGATAACCTACAATTGGTGCAACTCCCATTGAATATCCTATATAAGTTCCAGCAAAAATAAAGCCAACATACATGATTATTCCATAAGCTATAACACCATTTGTTCCTGCATATTTTATTAATTGTAGATTATATAACACATTTATTAATGATATTGAAATATTTGTTACCATTTCAGAAGAGCCATTTATACAAGCATTTAGTATTGGTTTTAGTTTAATCTTTGTTTTTACTAATTTTAATTTAGTATTATTTTTACGAATAAAGAAAATTAAAGGTACAATTCCACCAACTATTTGACCTAGTCCAGTTGCAATAGCTGCTCCTACAACTCCCATTTTTAATACATATATAAATAAAAAATCTAATACCATATTTGTTATACCTGCTATAATTGAAATTGCTAATCCAATTTTAGGTTTTTCTGCTACAACTAAAAAACTTTGAAAACAATTTTGTAGTAAAAAAGCTGTTAATGCTATAAGTAATGTTCTACCATATTTTACACAAATATTAATTAAATCTCCTTCTGCACCTAATAATACTGAAATTGGTCTTATAAATATAAACCCAATAATAGATAAAATTATACCTGCAATTATTAACACATAAATAAGCATTGAAAAATATTCTTTTGCCTTTTGTTCTTGACCTTCGCCTATTGTTTTTGAAACTAATGCACTTCCACCTGCTCCAATCATAAATCCTATTGAACCTAAAATCATTATAGCTGGCCATATTAAATTTACACTTGCAAAAGCATCAGCTCCTACACAGTTTGATATAAATATTCCATCTACTATTCCATATATTGATGTAAATATCATCATTATTATTGTTGGAATTGTAAATTTTATTAATTTTTTATATGTAAAATGCTCCGATAATTGTATATTCATTTTTTATTTTCTCCTTTTTAAGTATACTTGTATAGAATAGTACAATTTAATGCTTTTTGTCAATACTATTATGTTTTAAGTTTCGACTTTTTTTCAAGAGCAGGTTATAATATATGATTTTTGAAACACTGCGTAAGCGACCAAACGAGCTATGCGAGTGCGATTGGAGCAACCTACATATAAAATTTAATTTTGTAGGTTGCGACACACAAAGTGTAAAAAAATCATATATTATAACCTACTCTTGAAAAAAGTCGAAACTTAAATATTATGTTGATTTTAAAAGAACAATAGGAGATTGATTTAATTAGTATATTTAAATATTTATATATACATATTTGCTTATATACATATTAACATAGTCATCTATCTTTTTCTTTGATTTAGTTGAAATATCGTATATTCTTCCATTATTAGTTAGTGGATTTATATATCTTCTTTTTACTTTTCTACTTACACAAAACTTATCTTCTTTATATTCTTCGCACTCTATAAAATCATTGCAATTCATAAATTTATTAAATAACTCAGATATATTTTTATTTTCACAATTTTTTATCATCTCAATTATTTGTTGTTCTGATAGTTGGTATAAGTCATCTTTTGTAATATATTTTTCCTTATACATTTTTTCTATAATATCTGCAAAAAAATACATAGTTATTACATCCTCTGATCTAATCCATAAAGGCCATAATTCACATGCTCCATCTATAAATTTTTCTGCCATTTCTATTGACTTAAATCCTAATTCTGGAATATTGTATTCATTTTTTATAATCTGTATATCTTCATATATCTCTTTTATTGTTAATAAATCCCATACTTTTTTATAATATATTCCATTCATGCCCTGCCGGGCGAGTGCGAGGGGGGGGGTGCAGACACATAAAATCATGACAC
>CARBKU010000080.1 GCA_948946035.1 uncultured Clostridia bacterium | reverse complement strand
TTTGAAAAATTTTAAGGAGAATAAAGTAATGGAATTTAATTTTAAAAGTAATAGTGCATATTCATATATGAGATATGGTGGCTATCAAGGAAGATATAAAGGAAAAGAATATTATATGATACCAAACCCAGAAGCTAGTATAAATATTAGAGATTTATATGATATGTTCAGTAAAATTGATTCAATATTGGTTGATTTACTTAATATAGGAAGAATATGTATGGATGCAGATGATGATCAAACTAAATTTACTTGTGCATATTTTTTTGTAGAGCAATATGGCTTGTTGGGATTTATGGTTGAAGCACCAATTAGCCCTTATTTTATGCTAAATGATGAAGTAACATTAAAAGAAAATAATTTTATTAATAAAAATTGTACAATGAGAACAAAAGATTATTTTGAATTATTCTTTCCGTTTGCAACTAACGATGAAATGAGTTATACAATAACAAATGGTAAAGCAGTTATAGAAACAAATTCAGACTTACAAAGAATGTTAAACAGAACATCATTTAACAATCAATTAATCTATTCTAGTTTTTATTGTGAAAAAATTAATTGGATTATTGAATATGCAAAAAAAATGTATAAAATATTTAAAAAATATGTAGATTTATCAAATAATAGTGTAAATAATTATGATGAATATAAAGCAAGAGAAACTATAAGTGATTACTATTTTTCTGGAATACCATACAAAATTAATATGTATGGAAATGCACCAGAAATATCTTGGCAACCTAATTCTTTAAAACAAGCAATAGATATGGCTTTTGGGTTTATGCTTTGTAGTGAAAAGAATCCATTAAGAATATGCAAGCATTGTGGTAAAGTATTTTATGCTAAAAACCCTAAAGCTGAATATGATAGTAGCCAATGTAGAAATCAAGCAAATGTATATAAAAGTAGAAATAAAAATAAAGCCGATTAAAAATAATTGTTGAAATTGTAGAAAAAGCATTGTTTTTAAAATAAAATTAAAGTATAATAAATCCATCCTTTTCCAAAGGAAATCTTTGAGGAAGGAGGTGCAACTAGAGTGAGTTCATTTGATTTAATCTGGCGATTAATCGTTTTGTTACTTTTAAGTAATAATGATGATGAAAGCCAAGACACAAACAAAGATTAATCTTTGGGGCAGGCGGACACCTGCCTTTTCTTTATTTTGAACAATAAAAAAAGAGATATGCGGACACATATCTCGTGCAAACCTTTGTGAGTTCATTCGATTTGCTAGCTAATGTTATTATAACATCAATTTTATTATATGTCAAATTATTTTTTAAAATTCATTATTTGCATAAATTTTATTATTTTTAGTCGTTATCATCTAAATCATCAAATAATTTACTATCATAAAAATCTTTTATAGATATTCCAAATCCAATACAAATATAGTGAATAGTATCAGAAGATGGAGCTTTTTTAATAACTTTGAAAATACTTCTTATTGTTGATGGATTAATACCAGAAGCTATTGCTAGTTGATTAATATTCATATTATTTGCATTACATAGATCATCTATTCTCTTTCTTGTTGCTTCTAGCAAAGTCATAGTATTCCTCCTCTTCTCATTAAAGTTTACAAAATCAGTATAGCAAATAAAAATATCGAGCATGCGTTAAATATAACGCATAAGCATTGACTTTTATGTGCAGTAATGGTATAAAAAATATAGAATAATAAACTGATGAAAAAGGGGAAAATTTTAGATGAATAATAAAGTAGTAAATAAACAAATACCAATAGAAACAATAGTGAAAGTTGCTAACCAATTAGAAGATTATAAAGAAAAATATGATAGAAAATTTGAATTAGAAGAAAATAAAAACAAGAATATTCCTTATGGAGAAAAACAATGGGAATATGAAAACGGAAACACCACAATAAAATATACAATAGAATTTAAAAACGGCAAAAATATAACAGAAAGTGATTATAACTGGTTTGTTGGAAATCTAAATCAACCAAGTACAATAAAAACTATATCTATTGACTTGTATGTTAGCTTTTATACTAAAAGTCCTAATAATACTATTAATGATGTATATAATAAAATTAATGTATCATTATATTTTAGAGAATTTGATGTTACTATAGATGTAGACACTACAAATCAAGAAAATGAAGCACATAACTTATATTCAGAAGTAATGAACATATTAGAAGATAATGAAGATAGATACAATAAAACTATGAAGCACAGAAAAATAAGAACACAATGTTTTACAATATCTGTAGGAATTATTTTATCATACATTTTATATGTTATTTTGAAAATCAATGCAGATAAAATATCTCCTATATTTGCAGAGTATTTAAACAATAAATATATTCTAGTATTTGGACAATGGTTTGTTGCAATCTTATTAGGAAATGTCTTTTCATATTGGTATATCTTATCAGTATATAGACCTTTGTTACCAGAAACTAAATATGCTGGATATAACTATTAGGCTAATAGAGGCAAATATACAGATGATGTTGATGACTATGTAGAACATTCAGAAGTACATTTTGGAAAATACTGGGACGCTGAAAAAAGAAGAATGACAATTGAAAAAATATATAAGGTTACCAGAATATTTTTACTTGTACAATTAGTCATAAGTGCTATTTTATTTCTTATTTTAAAATAAAAAGATTAAAGAGGTTGAATATATGAGTGACAAAAGACAAGAATTTACCAATAATTTTAATAATTATGAAAATACTAGATTTGATTTTGGAATAGCAATGCTTATGACACTATTCTCCAAAGAAAATCAAGATTTGATTAGCCAAAAGATAAAAGAACAATTAATAGATGTCAAAACTATAGATGATAGTACAAGCCCAATAAAAGGTATGGTTTATGCAAATGAAACAGATGACATTGATAAATCAAGAATTTTTTATATAAAACATGAGGTAGATAAAGTTGCCTATTCTTGGCACATGATGGTACATGAATTAACTCATTTTATGGGAAAGCCAGATAAGGAAACTATAGAAAATGAAATTACGAGCAATTCTGACAAAAGTGAATTAGGAGGAGCTCAAATATTTGATTTTAATACAAATAGTGAATATGGGAATTTTTTTAATGAGTGTGGAGCTGACTTAATTTGTGAAATGGCTATGACTACATCAATAGAGTGTAGAGAAATAAATCCACAAATACAATCTGCTAGTGATATAATATATACCAACAATAGATATCAAAAAACAGATTATGATTCTTTATCTACAATAGCACGATTAATGGTTGTGGCAATGGATAATAATTTTTCTAATCAAAGTTACGATAAGATGATGCATAGTGATAGTGGACTAATAGATAGGCAAGTAGAAATGATAAAACAAGAAACAGGAGAAATAATCGATACAGTTCCTACAAATGATTATTTATATGCAATGGCTGGACATGGAAAGCATTTAGAAAAACAATTTGATAGATATTCTGGAAATGGTAGCTATAGAGAAATGTGTACATTTTTAGATGGAGAAATAAAAGCATTACAATCTGGAGAAAATCATAATGTAGATAAAAACAAATTAAAAGAACAATTATTAAGAATGGCAGATATGGTAAATAATAAAATGTATGTATTACAAAGCAATAAATGCATATCTCAAGAACAAAAAGATGCTTTTATAGGAAGATTTAATTTAGTATTTAATCAAGCATTACAGGAATATGATATAGGTGCATTAACACCAGAAGATATAAAAAAGACAACGCAAAGTATGAATCAAAGTAAGAGCAAAGCGAATAAAGAAATTCAAATTGGAAATACAATAAAAGAAAATAGGAAAGAGAAAGTTCAAGAACCAAAACAAGAGCAAGGATATAAGACTACAAAATTTGGAGCAGTTATTGACCCTAATAGCTATGCAGAACATTTACAACCTATATCACAACAAAATGAGAATAAATTAACATTAAAGCAAAGAGTTGCACAGTTTTTACAAAAAAATAATATATTTATGAATTTATCTTTTGTAGAAAAATTTATTCATAGGCAATTAGATGTATTACCCTCTGCAACACAAGAAACAAGAGATACAAGTAGAGCAACAGTAAATAGAACTGGAGAAAACTTTATAAATGAAATAACTAATTTTGGAAAATATAGAAATTTACCACCAATTCAAAGAATGTCTGATCCTCAAAAATTAGAACAAATGAGAAGAAAAATGGAGCAAAATCAACCATCTAAAAATGACAATGAAAGAGGCTAAATATGGAAGAAAACATTATAAATTATATGAATAATATTGAAAAAACAGAGTTATCCAGAGAAGATAAAGAATTTGAAAAATATTTAAAATTGTTTAAAGAAAGATTTGGAAGAAATGCATATATTGCAGAACCAAGTGGAACAAAACAACAAACTATTGAAGCAATTAAGATTTGTTTAGATAAAAATGAAGATATATTAGACCAATTATTATATCCAAATGATAATCAAGAACTTTTATATTAAATAAGTTCTTAATTAATAAAGGAGGTGAACTAATATGCAAATAGAAGAAAAAGTAATCAACGAAAGATCAGAATTAATAGAACTAATAAAAGAAGGTGTAAATCCTTTAAACTATATTAAAAACGAAATGGACATTGATTTTGTATCTAGTGCTATTGCTTATATTAATAAATCAGAAGATCCATATTGGGATGATTCAGCAGAAACTCTATTAAAAGCATTTATTTATTATCTATTGTCTAAATCTGATGAAACAAAAACATTAGCAAGATGTAAAGAAATCGTTAAATTAGGACTTAATGACCCAGATGCAAGAGAAAAAATAAAATCCATGGTTGAATGTGATGAAAGAAGCAAAGTTCTTTTTAAGCCTACTGAAATCACATCAGATAGGACTTTTAGAGGTATATTTGAAGCCTTAAATAATAAATTATCTGAAATATTAAAATAAACTAAAATACTACTATTACAACAAAAATAGTAGTATTTTTAGTTTGTTTTGATAACTGCTATCTTTCTAAGTCCCACTCTTTTTCTAGTTTTTCTTCATATTTGATTTGTTCTACTGGATCAATAAAAGTGTGAGTTTCTTCTTCGAATTTTTTAACTAATTCTTTAGATTCGCCAATTCCAAATTTATGACAAATCCAGTCAATAAATTTTTCTACAGTTACATAGAATTTATCTATAATTTTGTGTAAATGGTTATTTTCTTTTTCTAATGACTTAATTTTACTTTTGTATTTATATTCAATATTAAATTCCTTATTTTCAAATTCTTGTTCTAATTCTCTTTTTCTATTTTCAAATTTCAAATCAAGAGTATTATTTTTCTTTTTATATTCGTGTTCTAAATGTTCTACAGTATTGTGTAATTCTTTATTGTCAGCAAGTATAAAATTTCTTTCTTTTTGATATTTTTCAGCAACATTAACCAAATTTACTTGTTTTGATAATTCATTATGCAATTTTAGATTTTCTTGATACAGTTCCATAATTTTATCATCCTTTGGCTTAATAATTTCATTTTCTACTTTTTCTCTATTAAGTTTTATTAGTTTAATATCATTTATATCAGGAGTTTCTGGCAATTCTAGTTTTATATTATCTAATACTTTTTTAGTGTTTTCAAAATTGGTTATTTTCTTTAAATCTTCTATTTTTTCATGTTTTGCTCCAGTTTCTTCTACTGGTAAACCTCGCTCTAAATCAAACCCTTTTGAAGTTATATATTTATGAAAAGCATTTTGTAATTGTCTGTAACTATCTCTGCCTTTCCAAAAATCTCTACAACATATTTTATCAATATCTTTGCCTTCTTTATCTTTTGTATGAATTACTGGTATATAAACTAAATGCATATGTGGTGTAGTTTCATCTAGATGTACTGCTGCTGACACAATATAGTTTTCTCCAAGATTTTTGTAATTACATACAAATTTATAACTTTCTTTGAAATATCGTTTAGTTTCTTCTAAACCAATCTTATTAAAAAAGGCATTATCAGAAGTAATCATCATTTCACACATGATATTACTATTACTTCTAATAGTGCATTTTAAATCATATTCCTTTTTCATTTTATCAAATTCTCTTATATAAGTTAATTCATTTTTCTTACACCAAAAATTAAGATGTGTTCTTGTAGGGTCAATATCTTTATTAGAAT
>CARBKU010000079.1:1739-6146 GCA_948946035.1 uncultured Clostridia bacterium | reverse complement strand
CCTATACGTGTATGTGCAAATAGTACTGGTCCTTTTGAATCCTTTTTTATTATAATTGCTAATATTAAAAATATTGGAAATAATATTATTAAACCTATAATTGATAATACTATATCAATAAATCTTTTGGTATGCAAATATATATTTTTATTTGATGTACCTCTTATAATCTTTGGAATTATTAAAGCATTGCTTTGCTCTATTAAAATTCCTTGATTTTCTAAATTTATATTCATTACTAATTCACCCCATTATTCATTTATAATTTTAACAAATTTCAACATAAAATGTCAACTTATTTTTAACATCTTACTAAATTTAATTTAATAATAGGTAGACGTAAATTAATATGATGATTCATAGCCTTTATTTTATCCATGAAAAAAGCAAATTATCATATTATAGTGATAATTTGCTTTTTTTACTTATATTTATTTTCTATTTTACAATAAAGCAATAATGTTAAATTTTACAACATTTTGTATTATTTAAATTATTTACTTAAATAGCGCGAGAATGGTTATAATTATATATTTTAAAACGGTTCCGGGGTAACCATTCAAAAATTCTAGAAAAGTTTGAAAAAACTTTTCTTTAGAATTTTTAGAATGGGGCAAGTGCAAAAATATATAATTATACCCCTTTGGGAGCGAGTAAATGTCTTAAATAAATAATACAAAATGTTGTAAAAATTTAAAATTATTGCCTTATATTAAAAACTTATCTTCCCACTTTTTTACAATATTTTTCTAACATGGCAGAAACTTCTGCTCTTGTTGCTGTTCCTTGTGGTTTTAAAGTTCTATCATCATTTCCTGTTATTACTCCTGCTCCTACTGCCCACTTCATTTGAGAAACTGCATAACTTGATACTTTGTTTCCATCTTTAAATTCACTTAAATTATTTGTAGGTGATACGTCTTTTTTCTTATACCTTGCATATTTATTTAATATTACTGCTAATTGTTCTCTTGTTATATTATCATTTGGTCCGAATTTTCCTGTATTATATCCACTTACTATTTTATTATCTGTTGCCCATTTTACTGCTTTATAATAATATTGTTTACTATCTTGCACATCTGGAAATTTTGAATTACCTGAAATTTTTGGTTCTCCTTCCATTCTATACAAAATTGTTACTAACATTCCTCTTGTTACTTTATCATTTGGTGCAAATGTTGTAGTATTATAACCTTTTATTATATTATTCTCATATACGTATTTTACTGCTTTATAAAACCAGTCTGAGTTTTTCACATCATTAAATGGAAGTTTTATACCTACTGTTATTGTAATTTCCTTTGTTATGTTTGAACAAGTAACCAAAACTTTTGTTGTTCCAGCAGAAATAGCTTGTATAGTACCATCTTGTTTAACTTTTACAATGTTTTCATTTTGCGATTTCCATGTTACTAATTTATTTTTAGCATTTTCTGGTAATACTTTAGCTGTAATTATTTTTGTATCTCCAACATTTAAACTAACACTTGTAGTACTTAATTTTATATCTGTTGGTTCTGTATATGTAGTCTTTTCATTAAAGTCTACAAAACATGTTCTATATGTATAGCTAGTTTTTTTGCCATTTGTATCTGTTAAATTATTGATAGTTATTTCAAAAACATCACCATCATCATGGATAATACTGCTATCATAAAAAGCTAATTGATTTCCATCTACTACTAATGCTTTTCCATTTTCACCATTTTTTGTAATATCATATTCTCGTCCTGTATTAAGCCATTTTATATGTACAGTAGTATCACTTGTAATTTTATAATCTTTATAAAATCTTATTGACCAGTAACCTGTTTGAAATAAGTCACATGGCATTATTCCTTCTGGTGGCCATGCTACATTTTGTGGTGTTACATTGCTTGATGTAGAATCTCTACTTAATTTATGAACCCCTTGATTTTCGCAAGATGCCATTCCAAATAAATTTAAAGAGTAATTTAATAAATTATATCTATGCCCTAAATTAGCTGGTCCACTAGAAGATAAAGAATCAGATATTGCAGCAATTATACTTGTATAAATATTCCCTATAAATAGGTTTTCATTCATATATGTCATAGCTTCATTATATAAATTACTATCTACTCCTGCTGGTTTACTCATGTTGTGCCCTGTTTCTGCTCCAATACTTACAGCATATCTTAAAAGTATTGCTTTTGCTTCTGCTGCTGATGCTATATTTTTATTTAATTTTACTTCTTGAATTCCTATACCATTTCTAGCTATATTTAAAAAGTCAACAGCCATTTGTAAAGCTTCGTCTTTATATACTCCTTTTACTAAAGGTAGTGTTTTATATGTAGGTTTTGTTTTGTAAACATCATTACCAACTTTTGTTCTATTAGTTATAAAACTATTATATGAAGCTTTTGCTTTAGCTAATTTACTTTTTTCTTCAGAAGTTAACTCTATTTTCTTTTCTTCTTGCAAAAATCCTGGGTCAATATCATACATTGCTATATCAAACATTTTATATTTTCTGTCTTCATTAGAAGTTGGATGAATATCTATTAAAAAATATTTATTGTTAGCACTTGTTGTATGGTAACTTCCTCCATAGTATACTAATGGAAAAATTGGATTAATCATTTCACTTAAGAGCTGTTTATTATCCATTGACCTTATTTTGTCAATATATTTTGTTTTTCCAGCAGCTACAGCATATTCTTCTAAATTACTATTATTTTCATGTAATTTTTCGCTTATTAAGAAAATGTCTTCTGGTAAATACGTTTGTGTAAATTCTTTTCCTCTAATTTTTCCATTTACTTTTGCAGCTATTTCAAAATGTTTTTGATAACTATATAAATATTTAGATACATTAGATTTATATACATCAAAATAATCTAAAATTTCTGCATTGCTCATTTCTACATATTCCATAACACCATAAATAATACTATTATTATCTGAAAGTACTGTTCCACTCATATGTGAAGATGTTAAATTGTCACGTTCGCCTGCTGAATATCTAGTTGCTTTAAAGTTGTTACTTATTGTTCCATATTCTTTAATCATTCCATCTTCATCTGTTGCTATAAATAGATAATATGAATAGTTTGAGTCTGTATATGAATACTCTTTTCCTCCAAAATAAGAATTTGTAGTTACCTTTGGTTTACCAAACATATTATTTATTTCTTCTACTGTGGTTAAAATTTTTATAGTTTTTCCATTTAACTCTAGTAACTTATCTCCACTAAGATGTTCTGCTGCATCAACAAAGCAATTTATAGATGGTATAAATATGTCTATTAACAATATTAATAAACTAAATATAATTAATAATTTTAAACATTTCTTTTTCATTTTATCTTCCTACTTTTTTACAATATTTTTCCATCATTGCTGCTACTTCTGCTCTTGTTGCTGTTCCTTGTGGTTTTAAGGTTTTATCATCATTACCTGTTATTACTCCTGCTCCTACTGCCCATTTCATTTGTGATGTTGCATAACTTGATACTTTATTTTTGTCTTTAAATTCGCTTAAATTATTTGTTGCTGATACATTCTTTCCTTTATATTTTGCATATTTATTTAATATTACTGCTAATTGTTCTCTTGTTATATTATCATTTGGTCCAAATTTTCCTGTATTATATCCACTTACTATTTTTTTGTCTGTTGCCCATTTTACTGCTTTATAATAATATTGTTTACTATCTTGTACATCTGGAAATTTTGTTGTTCCTGATACTGCTGGTGAATTTTCCATTCTATATAATATTGTTACTAATTGTCCTCTTGTTAGTTTATCATTTGGTGCAAATGTTGTTACATCATAACCTTTTATTATGTTATTTTTATATACATATTGTACTGCATTATAAAACCAGTCTGCTTTTTTTACATCTTTAAATGGAATATTTCCTGTGTCTTGTAATGAATCTTGTTTTATTTTTGTTATATATACATGCTCTCCATATTTATCACTTTTGCTTGCATATTTTATATATAAATAGTCATTATAATTATATATATCTCTTATAATATAGTCTTCTCCAATGCTTTTAGATTGTTCTATAATTCCTGTAGTCATATTAAATTTAACAATTGTACCATATGAAGTTGAAGTATATATATAATTTCCATCTACAAATAAAGGATTTTGAGTTCCATAACCTCCACCTTTTCCAGTTGAAAGAACTGAACTATATGTTGCATTTTCTTTATTCCATTTAACAATTTGTCCATATGCATTTATTGCATAGTTATTATCTATAAATTTCCATCCATATGTAAAACCACTAAGGTCGTTTGGGACTTCACTTACGGTAAATTTTCCATCTTTCATAACTAATGCTTTTGTATAATAATAGTTATATTTGTAAAATAGTAACTTTTCTTCTGGATCAAATCCATTTAAATTTACAGCAAATCCAGTAT
>CARBKU010000079.1:0-1729 GCA_948946035.1 uncultured Clostridia bacterium | reverse complement strand
ATTTATTAAAGTTTGTTTTTTATTTCCATTTTTATCAAATACTAAAATATGTTTATTTTCTGTTAAATAAACATTTTGGTTTTTATCAACAACAAAACCACATCCCATTGTATTTTGATATGAATCAAGTTTTACATCTAATACTTCTGATTTATTCTTCATGTCATACCCAATAACTTGTGCTTTCTTATCCTCTGTTCTATATAAAAAATATGCAATTGAACCATTAGTATAATTATCTAATGGTTGTTCTTCTTTTAAATTGTATATGACAGTATATCTATTAGTATCTATATTGTATCTTGAAATATTAAATGTTTTAGAACCTGACACATAATAGTATTCAAATTTCCCTTCATAATAATCAAGTGAATTTGCTATATAATAGTCTTTTAATATTGATACTTCAACTAATTCGCTGTCTTCTGTTGCTAATACAGTTGGTAAATAAATTTGAAAAGCTATTATTAAACTTAATAACAAAACAATGATTTTTTTATTTTTCATAAATTATCCTCTTTATCTTCCCACTTTTTTACAATATTTTTCTAACATAGCTGATGCTTCTGCTCTTGTTGCTGTTCCTTGTGGTTTTAATGTTTTATCTGCATTTCCTGTTATTACTCCTGCTCCTACTGCCCACTTCATTTGTGATGTTGCATAACTTGATATTTTGCTTGCATCTTTAAATCCACTTAAATTATTTGTAGCTGATACATTTTTTCCTTTATATTTTGCATATTTATTTAATATTACTGCTAATTGTTCTCTTGTTATATTATCATTTGGTCCAAATTTTCCTGTATTATATCCACTTACTATTTTTTTGTCTGTTGCCCATTTTACTGCTTTATAATAATATTGTGTATTATCTTGTACATCTGGGAATTTTGTTTTTCCTGTTACTGCTGGTGATTTTTCCATTCTGTATAATATTGTTACTAATTGTCCTCTTGTTATTTTATCATTTGGACTGAACTTAGTAGCTGATGTTCCTTTTATCATTCCTCCATCATATGTATATTTTACTGAATTATAATACCAGTCATCTATATATACATCTTTAAATGGCTGATTTCCATTATATAAAGTTTTTATTGTATTTCCTGGTGCATGTTCTATATATGTTAGTGCTGATGCTAATTGGCTTTTGCTCATATATGCATCCCAACGTATAATATTTGCTTTACCACCATATATAGTTACATTTGCATCAGTAAAGTAAACGTTTTCTCCTATTATATCTTGTATAACTATTGTATGTGAATTATTATAGATTCTTACTAAATCTCCAACATATAAATTATTTATATTAGTTTTTTTCTCTTGGCAGTCTGCACATTTCCCAAATAAATAATCAAATACAGCAAGTGCATGCCCATGACATTGATATCCACCATGTTGACGATATTTACAATTATTTGACCAAAATGCAACTTGCTGATATTTAGATACTTCATTTGCACGGAATCCGTGATGTGTTTCTAATTTGATCAAATTTTGTTTTAATACTTTCTCTTGAATATGTTGCTGCTTTTACATTTCCTGTTAATAAAATCACACTTAAAAATAACGTTATTGCTATTATAATAACTTTTCTTATATTTTTATTTTTCATAATTTATCCTCTTTATCTTCCAATTTTTTTACAATATTTTTCTAACATTGCAGCTACTTCTGCTCTTGTTGCTGTTCCTTGTGGATTTAACGTTTTATCTGCATTTCCTGT
>CARBKU010000078.1 GCA_948946035.1 uncultured Clostridia bacterium | reverse complement strand
TTTGTTTTTCTGCTTCTAGTGGAGTTTTTTTATATTTTTCATATTCTGAACTCCTTATTAAACTTGAATCTCCTTTTGCAAATTCTTTAATATAATCTAATCCTGTCATAGTTAATTTTGTATCTTTAAATTGTTCTCTAATTCCAGACTTTGCAAATGCATCACCATATATTTTAGCTGTTTCCTCTGTAAGTTCCATATACCCTCTATTAATAAGTACTTTAGCTACATATTCTGACTGTTTTATTTGTTCTTCACTTGCTCCTTGTTCTCTTAAATATTCCTCTGTCAAAAAATAAGCTGGATGTGGAGCTACATATCCTTTTTGAATTCTCTCTTGATCAAAATATAAGTCTTTAGAACAATTCTCTTTTAAACAGAATTGCCTAACTGTAGGATCTAATAAATAAGTATGATTTTGTACAACTCCATTTATTTGTATTGGAATATTAATCATAGTTACAGCATGTCTTAATTGAGTTGAAGCCCAACCATTCTTAATTCTTCTTATATCTTCTTCTGTCATAGGTGTACTTCCTACACAATCTCCCATATTAAATGGTTTAGCATTTAATCCTACTTTTTCTGCAATAGTTGTATTAATTTCTTGAGTTATTGCACAAGTTCCAGTAAGTGGTTCTGTCATAACATTTTCATAATTATTACCTTTTACTACAGCTACTCTAGCATTATAGGTCATCCAGTCTAAGAATTTAAATGCCTCCTCATATGTAATTCCTTGTGAAGTATGTCCTTCTGCAAAATCTCTTAAAGATTGCTCTATTCTTTGTATTTCTTGTAAATTTATTTCTCCATTGTATGGTAGTGTATTAAATATATAATCTTCTATATTGACTGACTGCATCTCTCTATACATTTCAATCTCCTTTTTATCACATGTAATATAAAAAGCTACTCAAATAATAGTAAATATAAATCTACAATTTGAGTAGCATGTTTATTTTTCTTTTATAGTGATGTTTTTCTTTTCTTAATTTCTATTTGTGGTGGTATTAATGGGCTATAAGAATCTCCATCAAATACTTCTACTTGTACTGTTCTTGTTAAAACATCTGTATAACTATATGTTACATTTCTATCATTTTCCTCATATTTAACTACAAAAATATTTGGATATGCTTTTTCTATGGTAGCTTCTTTTTCAAAGACCTTACTTCTTCCTAAGGATCCTTTTACTATTATCTTTTGACCTACTTTCTCTAAGATGTCTGTTTTTAAATTTGCAATATCTGTTCTACAAATCATGCTATCACCTACTCCCTTAAGATAGCTTGATTATAGCATTTTAAACCCCAAAAGTCAAAAAATGTTGTTTATTATCGGATTGATGTAACCCTCTATTTTTATAGTATTTGTGGCATTTTTTCGTTTCTTTTACATTTAAGTTACAATTATATTACAGGAATATTACGTTTTTTATTCTCTTGTCATCTTACCATTTGCACCTATTCCACTAACACCTCTTTTACCATCTCTTAGTTCTCTTGCTATATCTTCTATTGTTATATATTTATATTTTTCTGTGAATGCAACTTTTTCTGCTACAATTAGCGGGTCTAGAAAGTCAATTAAAATTCTTGCTGGTGATGAAGCAAAATTTGCTCCAGCTGATATGATTGCTTCAAAATAACTTTGACAAGCTCCTGCAAATATTACTAGATTTTTTTTGTGATTTTTATCATATCTTCTTGCTTCTTTTACTGTATTGATAAAATGTCTAGAGTTTCTATAATTGTATATGTCATTATAGTCTCTTCCTCTTTTTATCATTCCATCATGACCTGTTATTACTAATATGTCTGGATTATATATTTCTAATAAATTATATACTACTTTAGGTTGTTTATATTCTGGAATATTTTTTACTACTGCATTTAGCCCTAATTTTTTATAATATCTATATGACTTTTCGCTATATTTTTTGTCTCCATCTAAATGTAATATTCTTCCTGTTATTATCTTTTCTTTACTTCTATTATTTTTTGTCAATACTCCTATTGTATAATTATTGTCAACTTTTGCTTTGCTTTGTTGTATCCTTTTTTTTATATTATTATCTATTTCTTTTTTTACTTTTTTTATTTTTTCTTTTTCTATTAATTCTAAGTCTTCTATTTTGCAATCTGCTTCTACTCTTTTTGTTATTCCTCTCAATATTGCTATTTGCCCTTTTTCTGTTTTTATTATATTTTTAACTGAAAATATAATATCTTTTCCATATGATTTTCTTCCTACTATGTCGCCTTTATTTACTTTTTTCATTATATCACCTCACCACTTGGCTATTATATTTTATGTCGTTTTTTGGATTTTGGTGACATATTGATTTTATTAATTTTTATCCACTTGTTTACTATATTTCATTTTTGTTGCCATTCCTCCTCTTATATGTCTTTCTGCTTTATTTTCGTCTAGTATTTTTCTTACCTCTTTTGCTAAACTTGGATTTATCTTCTTTAACCTCTCAGAAACATCTTTATGTACCGATGTTACTTTTCGTAATGGTAGAATTAATGTCGTTAAAATTAGTAATAACAGTTGGTGTAGAGCCTATTTCATTAAGCAATTTTAATCTTACTTCTACATTTGAATCACTATCAACTTCGATTACATCTATAATTGCTTTTAGCATAGCATTTGTAATTGTTTGATTATTTAATATATCATCTACTGTACTTATTGTTTTGGACAATTCTTTTTCTAATACATCTTTTTCTTTTATTTCTAATGTAATTAGTTTTAGCTCTCGTTCTAGTCTTGCTATATCTTCATTTAATGGATTTGTGTATTTTTTTAATTCTTGTATGTTGATAACTTCGTTTTGGAACATTTCCATGTATTTTTGCTTTTTTACTGTTACTTTTTCAATTTCTTGAAGTAAACTTTCTTCACTCCTTTCATTACTTTCTCTTAATTTAGTAATTTTTTCAAATTCTTTTTCTACAGCTTTCATAAAGTTCTTTTTGTTTGAAATAATGCTTTTTAAATATTCTTTTATAGCATTTAATAGTTCTTCTTCATCTATTACGGTAGTATTAGGGCAATGATTTACCCCCATTGAGTTTCTTCCACTACATACCCATCTTATATATTCTTTGCCATCTTCTGTGTATTTTCTTCTTATTCTCCTAAATGAATAACCACAATGTTTGCAATAAATAAGGGTACTAAATACATATTCTGTTTTTTCTCTTTTATTGTTTAGTTTAAATTCATTTGACCTTTGGGATAATATATCTTGTGCTCTATTAAATAATTCATCTGATATGATTCTCATTTCTGGTCTTTCAACAACAATCCATTCTTCCTTTGGCAAATCTTTTCTAGTACCTGTTATAAAGTCTGTGACTTCTGATTTTTTATTTGTTACTCGCCCTGTATAGATTGGATTTTTTAGCATTCTTACAATAGATGTTTGTACCCATTTTGATTTTGTTTTCTTTGTTCTTATTCCTCTATCATTTAAGTCCCATGCAATTTTCGTTGTTCCAATTCCTTTATATACATAGCTTTCAAATATTTCTTTTACGATTTTTGCTTCTTCTTCATTCATTTTTAAAGTATATCTTTCATCTGGTATTTTGTCATATCCAAAAACAATGTTAGGAACTCTTCCTTTTTTAGCAGTAATGTCTTTTCCAAATTTGACCCTTTTAGACATATTAGCACTTTCTTGTTGTGCCATTGCTCCTAAAATAGTTAATATAAATTCAGATCCACCTTCCATTATCTCGCCATTGTTTAAAAAATCCACTTCAATTCCATAAGACTTTAATTCTCTTATGCTTTGAAGTAAATCTACTGTATTTCTTGCAAAACGGCTTACATCTTTCACTACTACTTTATCAAATTTTTTAGCTTTGGCATCTTGCATCATTTGTTGGAACTGTTTTCTGTGTTTTATTTGCTTTCCAGATATTCCTTCATCTGCATATAGCTTGTACAATTCATAATTATTCTTTTTCGTAAATTCATTAAAAAACTCTATTTGTTTTTCAAATGATTCTACTTGTGATTCTTTTTCAGTTGATACTCTTGCATATGCTGCAATTTTCATGGGCATCACTACTTTCTATTTATTTTTAATTTCCGTCACTTTATTTTCGTTCTGTTACATTTTAACATATCAATTGCAAAAAAGCAATAAAAAGTATAAAAAACTACTCCTGTATTTAGGAATAGCTTTTTATACTTTGTTCATCTACGCATTTATTTGTGCAAGTAGAATTGCGAGTTACATCTGTTCACCTATGCATTTATATTCCGCAAATAGGGTTGCGGATAACATTTGATTAATTCAATTCTTCTCTCAAAAAATTTTGTAAATCTTCTTTATTTAGATCTTTGAGAACTTTTCTTCTTTCTTCTGTATAGTCTCCCTTTCCATCACTGTACATCTGTATAAATTTTATCATACCCTCAACACCTAATTTTTCTTTTAGTGCTTTAAGACCATCTCTTCTTATCTTTTCTAGTTCTCTAACTGTTACTGCCATTTACATCACCTCCATAATAAATTCTATTGGATTTATAACTTTAATTTTTAAATTTACTTTTTTTGAAGCATTTATTAATTGCTTATCGACTGTTATAAAATAATCCACTTCTTTACTTTCTGCATATGCTATATGGTAAGCATCCATTGTATTTAACGAGTGAAAAATGGACCACTTTATAATTAAGACTTTAGAGTAACATAAATTCAATATATAACCTCTTAATTGATAAGAATTAAAATTTAGTATAAGTGTCAATACTTGATTTATCAATGCATTTTAGTATTGACACTTATACTAAATTTTAATACAATCAAACACGTGGTTATGTAACTAACTGGTCCAAATTTCAATTATAATATTGGTACAAAATGGTCCATTTTTCATTTGAGAAATACATCCATATAATGAATATTATATTTTTCTAATTCTGCCAATAAATCCATCCAATTTTTCTTGTCACAGTCATCTCCATATCCGCCATCTCTCTTGATCTTTTATATCTTCAAGCATTGACTTTTTTATCTTATCTGAAAGTATGTCCATATTTTCTATAATAAATTCTGGTATAACACTTGTTATATAAGTCCATATCTTAAAGCACTTGCTACTATTAATTCAAAATTATTTTTCGTATCTTTTATTTCCATAGCCATTGCACCTACCTTTTCATAAATCTTATAATATTTGTCATTTTTATTCAATTGATTTTACTAATTTTTTACAATTCTAATTCATCTTCTATTTCTTCGTGAGAATTTTGATAAATATTTGAATTGTTGTAATTGAATTTTATATTTTCATCATTCTCAGCTAAATTATATGCTAACACTCCTGCCATAGCTTGTACTATTTGTTCTTCTGTATTAGGATTAATAAATGTAATATTCAAACTCTTTCTCAAAATTCTCACCTACCTTCTTTTCAATACTATGTTTCATTTAAAACTTTTAGTACATTATATGATGAGATTTTGACATATTCAATTCCGTTTTATTTCCCTTTATTCTAAATTATTAAACTATATTTTCCATTCTTTATTTTTGTTAAAACATTTAATTTTATAATTTCTTGGAATATTTTATTAATGTAAGATATTGATATTTCTAATGACCTTGCTATATCCATTTGTGTTTTTAATATAAATTTATCTTCATTACAAATCTTAAATAAATATATAATCACTTTACATTGTCTCGAATTAAATTTTTGTAATAATTCTAAAAACGACTCTTTCTCTATTAATATAATATCTTTTTTATAACTAGTCTGTTTAAGTTTTTGGAAAGCAGAATAAGAATATTTATGAGCAATCTGTTCTTAGCCAAAACTTTTGAGCTGTTTTCTTTTTTAATAAACTTCCTTCTATTATATTAATAGCTCTAAAAATAGCAAATACTTCACATTCCGTTGAGCTTTCTAACTGTATATTACATTTTTTAGCAATTGATTTTATTACTTTTTTCTCTTGTATGATAACAATAGCATATGTTCCTATTTTTGTTTCATCATCAAAACTTTCATCTGTAAAAATCTCATATGCTTTTTCTTGTTCCATTATCATCACACTCCTTATATATGTAATTCTTATAAAAATTTTCGCTTTTCATGTTGCAAACTTTTGTTTGATTATAATGTTTTATTTTCCTTTTGTCAATATGAAATCTATAATTTTTCGAATTTTTTTCTTC
>CARBKU010000077.1 GCA_948946035.1 uncultured Clostridia bacterium | reverse complement strand
GAAAATAGTACAATGGTAATTATACCAACAATAGTTAATTCAAAAGAAAAAGTTCAGGAATTAATGAAAAAGTTAGAAGTTTATTATTTAGCAAATAAATCACAAAATCTATATTTTACATTATTAGGAGATTGCTCACAAAGTAGCAGAAAAGAAGAAAGTTTTGACGAAAAGGTTATAAAAGAAGGAAAAAAATTGGTACAAGAATTGAACAATAAATATAAAGTAGATAATGATACATTGCCTATATTTAATTTTATATATAGAGAAAGATTTTGGAATGCTAAAGAAAGTTCATATTTAGGTTGGGAACGTAAAAGAGGAATGATAAACCAATTTAATGAATATTGCTTAGGAAATATATCAAATCCTTTTAGAGAAAATACAATTGAGAACAATAAACAAAAATTACAACAAGCTAATATCAAATATATAATTACTTTAGACGCAGATACAGACCTAATTTTAGATTCAGCATTTGAACTTGTAGGAACTATGGCTCATATCCTAAATAAGCCAGTTATAAGTAGCAAAACAAATACAGTAGTAGAAGGATATGGAATGATACAACCAAGAGTTGGAATAAACCTTCAAATAAGTTACAAAAATTTATTTACAAAAATTTTTGCAGGTTCTGGAGGAATAGATTCATATACAAATGCAATTTCGGATATTTACCAAGATAATTTTCAAGAAGGAATTTTTACAGGTAAAGGAATTTATGATTTAAATACATTTTCTAGAGTATTATCAAAACAAATTCCAGAAGATACTGTATTAAGTCATGATTTATTAGAAGGATGTTATTTAAGATGTGGTTTAGCATCAGATATTGTAGTAATGGATGGATACCCAACAAAATATAATAGTTTTATGAATAGACTTTCAAGATGGATTAGAGGAGACTGGCAAATTATACAATGGCTAAATACAGAAAGTACGTTAAATTTACTTTCAAAATATAAAATATTTGATAACTTAAGAAGAAGTTTATTAGAAATAGGAATTATAGCTTCAATGTTATACTCTTGTATAATAGGAATATTGTATCAACAAAATATATTTGCAATTATTCTAATCTTATCTGCTATAGCCATATTTCCTTTTTTACTAGAAATTTTAAATATACTAATATTTAAAAAAGAAGGAGAGCAAAAGCAAAAAACATTTACACCAAAAATTTCTGGAATAAAAGGATCATTTTTAAGAGCAATTTTAACATTTGGATGTTTACCATATAAATCCTATATTTCTGCAAAAGCAATTATTAAAACATTATATAGAATAAAAATTTCGCATAAAAATCTATTAGAATGGACAACTTCAGAAGAAGCAGAGAAGCAAGCAAAATCGAACTTAGTCTCATATTATAATCAAATGGCATTTAATGTTATAGTAGGACTAATAACAATTGGAATATCATTTATGACACAAAGTTATTTAGGAAGTATAATAGGAGCATTATGGTTTATAATACCTTGCATTATGTGGTATATAAGTAAAGATGAAAATAAGAAACAAAATATTAATTTATTAAATAAAGAAGAAAAACAATATGTAATAGATATTGGAAGAAAGACCTGGGACTATTTTAAAACTTACTTAAATGAGCAAAATAATTATTTAATACCAGACAATTACCAAGAAGATAGAAAAAATAAAATAGTAAAAAGAACATCTTCTACAAATTTAGGTTTATCACTATTAGCAATAATTTCTGCTTATGATTTATTATATATAGATTTACAAAATACATTAGACTTGTTAGAAAAGGTAATATTATCAATAGAAAGTTTGCAAAAATGGAACGGACATTTATATAACTGGTACAATATAGAAACAAAAGAGCCACTAAGGCCAAGATATGTATCAACAGTTGATAGTGGAAACTTTATTGGCTATTTATATGTTACAAAAGCATTTATAGAAAATTTGATTAATTATCCAAATAAAAAAAATATAGAAATAGATAAAGAAAAACTAAAAAACTTAGTTAGCATAATAGAAAATATGATTAACGAATGCGATTTTTCCGTTTTATATAGTAAAGAACAACAAATATTTTCAATTGGATTTAATGTAGAAGAAAACACATTAACAGACTCTTATTATGATTTATTAGCATCAGAAGCAAGACAAGCTAGTTTAGTTGCAATAGCTAAAAAAGATGTACCAGCAAAACATTGGAATTATTTAAGTAGAACACTAACAATTTTAGGAAAATACAAAGGGCTAGTTTCTTGGTCAGGTACAGCCTTTGAGTATTTAATGCCAAACATTAATATACCAAAACACAAAGGAAGTCTTTTAGACGAATCTTCTAAGTTTTTAATTATGAGTCAAATGGAATATTCAAAAAGGTTAAATATACCATGGGGGATTTCAGAATCAGCATTTAATTTAAGAGATTTTCAGTCAAACTATCAATATAAAGCTTTTGGAATACCATGGTTAGGATTAAAAAGAGGTTTAGCAGATGAACTTGTTGTAGCAAGTTATGGAAGTATATTAGCAATCACAGATGTCCCTAAACAAGGAATAGAAAACTTAAAGAAATTAGAACAACAGGGGATGTATGGTGAATATGGATTTTATGAATCAATTGACTACACACCAGAAAGAGTTGAAAAAGGAAAAAAATATAGTATTGTAAAAACATATATGGCACATCATCAAGGGTTAATATTGCTATCTATAAATAATTTATTAAATGAAAATATATTGCAAAAAAGGTTTATTCAAAATCCAGAAATAGAGGCAGTAAGTATTTTATTGCAAGAAACAATTCCAGAAACTTTTATAACAACTAAAGATAAAAAGGAGAAGGTGGAAAAATTGAAATATAAAGATTATGAAGATTATATTCAAAATACTTACAATAAAATAAATGAAAAATTAACTATTGGAAATGTAATTTCTAATGAAAATTATACAATAGCGATGAATCAAAAAGGACAAGGTATTAGTAAATATAAAGATATATATGTAAATAGATTTAAAACAACAGATGACTATCCACAAGGAATATTTTTTACATTTAAAAATATAAAAAACAAATCAATATGGAGTACTAACTATTCACACAATGAAAATAAAGATAATTACCAAGTAAGTTTTATGCCAGATAAAATAGAACAAGAACTAACAAATGGAAATATAAAATCAAAAATAAGTGTAGTAGTAGCGTCAAATGAGCCAGTAGAATTAAGAAGAGTGAATATGAAAAATATAGGAAATGAAGACGAAATAATAGAATTAACATCATACTTTGAACCAGTTTTATCAAAAAAAGAGCAAGACTATTCACATCCAGCATTTAATAATTTATTTTTAATAACAAAATATGACGAACAAACAAATAGTTTAATATTAAGAAGAAAAAATAGAGAAATAAATCAAGAAGAACTGTATTTAGCAACAACATTATCCACAAATAGTGAAACAATTGGGGATTTTGAATATGAAATTAGTGAAGAAAAGTTTATAGGAAGAGGAAATTTAGGCATACCATATATGGTACAAAATTCAATTCCACTTTCTAAAACAATAGGTTTAGTAACAGAGCCTATAGTTGCACTAAGAAGAACAATTAAAATAAAGCCACAACAAGAAGTTAATGTAGACTTGATAATTTCTGTTGGCAAAAAAGAAGAAGCTGTAAAAGAAAATATAGAAAAATATAAATTATCAGAAAATGTAAAAACAGAATTTGAAGTTTCAAAAGCTAGAGTAGAAACAGAAAGTAGATACTTGGAGATAAAAGGGAAAGATATAGAAATATATCAGAAAATGCTATCATATATAATATTTGATAATCCAGCAAAATCACGACTAATTAGAAATATTCCAGATAAAAACTATAAGCAAGAAGAACTATGGAAGTATGGAATATCAGGAGATTTGCCAATAATATTGGTAAAAATTAAAGACTCGAATGATAAATATGTTATTAGTGAGGTTTTAAAAGCACACGAATTTTTTAGAAGTAAAAATATACAAACAGAAGTAGTTGTGTTAGATGAAGAAAAATACAGTTATGAAAATTATGTGAAAGAAGAAATAGAAGACACAATTTTAAATAGGCAAATGGGATTTTTAAAAAATATAAAAGGCGGAATATTTATTTTATCAAAAGAAGAAGTAAATAAAGATGACTTAAAATTATTAGAATTAACTTCTGCAATATGTATTGATAGTAATAAAGGCGGAATTAGAAATAATATAAAAGAAATAGAAGAAGAGTATCTGGAAAATTACAAAGAAATAGGAAATGAAAATGATAAAATAATTATTACAACCGAAGAAGAGGATGATATAGATATTATAAAAAATAATGAATCTCTAAAGTATTATAATGAATATGGAGGATTTTCAGGAGATGGAAAAGAATATTTAATAAAAGCAAATAAAAATAATAGGTTACCAACAGTATGGAGCCATATAATGGCAAATAAAAAATTTGGAACAATCGTAACAGAAAATATGGGTGGATATACTTGGTATAAAAATAGTAGATTAAATAGAATTTCAAGTTGGGAAAATAATGCAAGTTATGATATTCCAACAGAAATTATATATTTAAAAGATATGGATACAAGTAGAACATGGTCTTTAGGGTTAAATCCAAAGCCAGATAATAAAAATTATAATGTAAAGTATGGATTTGGATATACAAAATATTTGCATAAAAGTAGTGGGATAGAGCAAGAATTAGATGTATTTGTGCCACAAGAAGATGGTTGTAAAATAAATATATTAAAATTAAAAAATACAACACCTACTAAAAAGAAAATAAAAATGTTATAATGATAGTGTTTGAAAATAGGAGTTATTACTTATCCGTATAAACTGGAAAACTATTCGGAACTTCTCATATTAGCTATTATAATTTATAATAAGTATAACAGACAACGGAAACCTTAGAAAGGAATGGTGGAGATTATGAAAGCATTTATAAAATGTGGAGCAGGGAAAGCAATATCGGTTTTTCTTGTATTAATTATGGCAGTATCTCTTGTCAATACTATAGGAGTAAAAGTGCAGGCAAAACAGAACAATAAGATAGTCATTCTTTATTTTTCTGGAACAGGAACAACAGAAGGAGCAGCAAAAAGAATTAAGAATAAGACAAAAGGAAAGCTAATGGCAATTGAAGCAACAGAACCTTATACAGAAGAAGATCTTGATTATGGTAATGATGAAAGTCGTGTAACAAAAGAACATGAGTCCGCAGACAGTCCTGCAGAAAGTACTATTCGTCCAGAGATTGATAATTTAAGTCAAATAAAAAAGGCAGTAAAAAAAGCAGATATGGTTTATATTGGTTATCCGATTTGGTGGGGAGAAGCTCCACATATTGTATATAATCTTGTAGAAAATATAAGCTTAAAAGGAAAAACAGTTGTACCATTCTGTACCTCTATTAGCAGTGGATTGGGAGATAGTTCTGAAAATTTAAAGGAAAATGCAAACATATCTTCTAAAACAAATTGGCTGGAAGGACGCAATTTTTATGATATTCCATCGCAGAAAACAGTGAATAAATGGATAAATGGATTGGAATATTAATAGTAGCTTGAAAAAGGGATAAAAAGGGAGGAATATTTTATGGATTATGTAACATTAAATAATGGAATTAAAATGCCTGTATTAGGTTATGGTGTATATCAGGTATCGAATCAGGAATGTGAACAATGTGTATTGCATGCAATTGAAGCAGGGTATCGTTTAATTGATACAGCACAGGCATATGGAAATGAGGAGGCAGTAGGAAATGCCATTTCAAAATGCAATGTTCCAAGGGATGATCTATTTCTTACAACAAAAGTATGGATTAGCAATGGAGGCTATGAAAAAGCAAAAGCATCCATTCAGGAATCGCTCCGTAAACTTCAGACAGAGTACATTGATCTTTTATTGATTCATCAGCCATTTAATGATTATTATGGCACATATCGGGCTATGGAAGAAGCTTATAAAGAAGGATGGCTTCGAGCTATTGGGGTATCGAATTTTTATCCAGATCGTTTGATTGATTTATGCCAGTTTGTAGAAGTGCCACCTGCGGTAAACCAGATAGAAACCCATGTTTTTCAACAACAGAAACAGGCACATAAGTATATGGAAAAATATCAAGTGCAGCATGAATCTTGGGGACCATTTGCAGAAGGACGTAAGGATTTCTTTACCAATCCAGTTCTTGTAGAAATCGGAAAAAAATATGGAAAAAGTACAGCACAGGTTGCTCTTCGTTTT
>CARBKU010000076.1 GCA_948946035.1 uncultured Clostridia bacterium | reverse complement strand
TCATAATATTTTAGAAACTTTAAAGATTAGTTTAGAAGAAAAATCAACTAAAGAAAATGAAAAAGCAAAAGAAATCAAATTTGATTTTTATGAAAATAAATATTTCTACATAGATGAAAACGACAAAAAAATATATGTAGAAGGAAAACAATAAAAGCAAGAAAAATGTCGAAAAAATAAAAAAGTTTGATAAGATTATGTTTTAAATCCTTAAAATATATAGGGTTACATTAAAATATAAATAAAATAAAAAAATGAGACAAAAAAGGACTGTCCCCAACTGTCCCCAACTGTCTCAAAAGGAGGAGTTTTTATGTATAAAAAAGTTGAGTTAAAAGATGGTTTCGTAGGTATGGAACACGAAGTGGCTGAGAATTGGAAAAAGAAGGATATTATTAAAAAGAATTTTGCAATGAATGAGGGAAAAAGATATTTTACTTTTTATGATGGACCTCCAACAGCAAATGGAAAGCCACATGTAGGGCATATCGAAACAAGAGTTATGAAGGATATTATTCCAAGATATAAGGTTATGAAGGGATATAAAGTTATCCGTAAAGCTGGATGGGATACTCATGGTCTTCCAGTTGAACTTGAAATTGAGAAGAAACTTGGCATTTCAGGTAAAGAGCAAATTGAAGATTATGGTGTAGAGAAGTTTGTTAAAGAGTGTAAAGATAGTGTTTTTACATATGTTCATATGTGGGAAGAAATGACAAATAAGGTTGGTTATTGGGTTGATATGGATAATCCTTATGTAACTTATCACAATGAATATATTGAATCTGTTTGGTGGGCTTTAAAACAAATGTGGGAAAAAGGTCTTTTATATGAAGGACACAAAGTTATGCCATATTGTCCAAGATGTGGAACAGCCCTTTCATCACACGAAGTTGCACAAGGATACAAAGATGTTAAAGATTTAACTTGTATAGCAAAATTTAAAGTAGTAGATGGTCAAAATATTGCAGGAGAAGGTATAGATAGCAATACGTACATTTTAGCATGGACAACAACGCCATGGACATTGCCTTCTAATTTAGCACTTTGTGTAAACAAAACATATGAATATGCAGAAGTAAAAGTAACTATTTCAAACGAAGATGAAGAACCAAAATATGAAAATTACATTTTAGCAAAGGATTTAATTGAAAAAGTTCTAAAAGATAAAGAGTACAAACTTGTAAAAACATTTAAAGGAGAAGACTTACTTGGAACTAAATATGAAAGATTAATGCCTTTTGGAGAAGTAGAAGGAAAAGCATTTGAAGTAATTCATGGAGACTATGTAAATTTAGATGATGGTACTGGAATTGTTCATATTGCACCAGCATACGGTGAAGATGATAGTTTTGTTTCTAAGCAAAATGGAATAACATTTATAAACTTAGTAGACAAGTCAGGAAAATTTGTAAAAGAGGTAGAACCATGGGCAGGAAGATTTGTTAGAGACTGTAATGAAGATATTTGCAAATGGCTAGCAAATGAAAATAAATTATTTGGCAAAGAAAAACACCTACACTCATATCCACATTGTTGGAGATGTGACACACCACTTTTATATTACCCAAAAGAAAGTTGGTTTGTTGCAATGAGCAAACTAAGAGATGAATTAGTTGAAAACAACAACAAAGTAAATTGGTACCCAGATACAATTAGAACAGGAAGATTTGGAAAATTTTTAGAAAATGTAATTGACTGGGGAATTTCAAGAGATAGATATTGGGGAACACCACTTCCAGTATGGACTTGCGAAGATGAAAATTGTGGTCATCAAGAATGTATTGGAAGTATAGAAGAATTAAAACAAAAAGCAATAGAATGTCCAAAAGATATAGAATTACACAAACCATATATAGATAATGTACATTTAAAATGTTCTAAATGTGGTAAAAAAATGAACAGAGCAAAAGAAGTAATCGACTGTTGGTTTGACTCTGGCTCAATGCCTTTTGCACAATGGCATTATCCATTTGAAAATAAAGAAATGTTTGACAATAACTTCCCAGCAGGATTTATTTCAGAAGCAATTGACCAAACAAGAGGATGGTTCTATACACTAACAGCAATAGGAACAGCATTATTTAAAAGAACTCCATTTGAAAATTGTATTGTACTAGGGCATGTACTAGATGAAAAAGGTCAAAAAATGTCTAAATCTAAAGGTAATGGAGTAGACCCTATGGTATTATTAGACCAAGTTGGAGCAGATGCAACAAGATGGCATTTCTACACAGTTTCAGCACCATGGTTACCAACAAGACTTGGATTAAATAATGTGCAGGAAACTCGGAAGAGGATTTTTAAGTACATTATGGAATGTATACTCATTCTATGTTTTATATGCAGAAATTGACCAATTTAATCCATTAAACTATAACAATTTTAAACTTACAAATGTAATGGATAAATGGATAATTTCTAAATTAAATACATTAGTAAAAAATGTAGACGAAAAATTAGAAAAATATGATATTACATCTGCAGCTCTTCAAATAGAAGCATTTACAGACGAACTTTCAAACTGGTATGTACGTAGAAACAGAGAAAGATTTTGGCTAACTGAATTAACAGACGAAAAAATCGGAGCATATGTAACATTATACAAAGTATTAACAACATTAATAAAAGTAGCAGCACCATTTGTACCATTTATGACAGATGAAATTTATCAAAATTTAGTTGTAGGATTAGACAAACAAGCTCCAGAAAGTGTACACTTATGCTTATGGCCAGAAGTAAACGAAAATGCAATTGATAAACAATTAGAAAAAGAAATGGATTTAGCATATAAAATAGTAAAACTAGGAAGAAGCGCAAGAAACTCTGCTAATATAAAAAACAGACAACCATTATCAAAAATGTTAATATCAATAAATACACTACCACAATATTATGAAGACATTGTAAAAGAAGAACTAAACGTAAAAACAATTGAATTAGGGGCAGAAATGTCTGAATACGTAAACTTTGAAATAAAGCCAAACTTGCCAATTTTAGGAAAAGAATATGGAAAATTAATTCCTAGAATAAAAGAAGAAATATCTAAGAAAAGCCAAATGGATTTAGCAAACACAATAAAAAATGGTGGAGTAGAATATATAGAAATAGATGACACACAAATAGAATTAAATTCAGAAAACTTATTAATAACAATGCAAGGAAAAGACGGATTTGCATTCAGTGGAGAAGGAGAAATTGGTGTTGTATTAGATACACAAATAACACAAGAACTAAAAGAAGAAGGGTATGTACGTGAAATATTATCAAAAGTACAAAACATGAGAAAAGACAAAGGATTTGAAGTTCTTGACAACATTAATTTATATGTATTTGGAAATGAAATGCTAGAAAAAGTAATAAAAGAAAATGAAAATTTAATAAAACATGATACACTAGCAGAAAAAGTAATATATAATATAGAACGAACAGAATATACAGAAACAAACATAAATGGAGAAAGCTTAAAAGTTGATGTAGAAGTCATAAAATAATTAAAGGGTGATAATTCAAAATTATGAAAGAATATATAGAAAAAACATATAGAAAAGGCAAAGATGAATTTTATAGCGAAATAGAAGAAAAACTAAAAGATGAGAAAAAAACATTTGTTATTACAGCAAACCCAGAAATTTTGACATATGGTAAAAAGGATAAACAATTTGACAAAATATTGCTAGACAAAGAAACAATAATAGTTCCAGATGGAATAGGTGTTATAAAAGGTGCAAAAATGTTTGGAATAGATATACCAGAAAGAATTACTGGTGTAGAACTAACACAACAATTAATGAAGTTATGTGACAAATACAAAAAAAGTATGTATTTGTTTGGAGCAACAGCAGAAGTAATGGGAAAAATGAAAACTTTAATAGAACAAAAATATTCTGGAATACAATTACTAGGAACGCAAAATGGATATGTAGAAGATAAACAAGCAGTAATGGAAGACATCAAGGCTAAATGCCCTGATGTTGTCCTTGTTGCATTAGGAGTGCCAAGACAAGAAAAATTAATTTATGATAATTTAAATGGTTTTAATAAAGGGATTTTTGTTGGCATTGGCGGAAGTTTTGATGTAATTTCAGGTACAAAAAAAAGAGCACCAAAATTGTTTATAAAATTGAATCTTGAGTGGTTATATAGAATAGCTTTTAGTCCAGCAAGATGGAAAAGATTTTATGAAGGAAATATAAAATATATTTTTAAATTAAAAAAAGAAGTTAAAAATAATAAATGATTACAATTAACAGTGAATAAAAGAATATTTGCTAATATATTATTAACAATAAATAGTCAAGAATTGAAGGAGATGTGAGTAGATGATAGATGTGATGGTTGTATTTGGGACAAGACCAGAAGCAATTAAAGTAGCACCAGTAATAAAAGAATTAGAAAAAAGACCAGAAACAAATCCAATAGTGTGTGTAACAGCACAACACAGAGAAATGCTTGACCAAGTTCTAAAAGAGTTAGAAATAAAAACAGATTATGATTTAAACATAATGCAACAAGGACAAACATTAGCAGAAATAACAACAAGAGCACTAATTGGATTAGAAGAAGTAATAAAAAAGGCAAAGCCAGACATAGTTCTAGTACATGGAGATACAACAACAACCTTTTCAGGTGCACTTGCAGCATTCTACAATTCTACAACAATAGGACACTTAGAAGCTGGACTTAGAACACACAACAAATTTGCACCATATCCAGAAGAAATAGACAGACAAATGGTAAGTGTACTAGCAGACTTACATTTTGCACCTACACAAAAAAGTAAGCAAAATTTATTAAAAGAAGCAAAAAAAAGTAACATTTATGTAACAGGAAATACAGCAATAGATGCCTTAAAATTAACAATTAAAGAAGATTACAAAAACCCTGAAATAGATGACTTTTTAAAAGAAGGAAGAATTATTTTGCTTACAGCACATAGAAGAGAAAATATAGGAACACCAATGGAAAATATTTTTAAAGCAGTTAAAAAAATAGCAGATGAGTATAAAGATATAAAAATAATTTATCCAATACACAAAAATCCTAAAGTAAGAGAAATTGCAAAAAATATTTTTAAGGATGATAAAAAAATCAAGATAATAGAACCGTTAGATGTTATAGAATTTCATAACTTAATGAATAAATGTTATTTAATATTAACAGATAGTGGAGGAATACAAGAAGAAGCTCCATCACTAGGAAAACCAGTATTAGTTTTAAGAGATACAACAGAAAGACCAGAAGGAATAAAAGCAGGAACATTAAAACTAGTAGGAACAAATGAACAAGAAATTTATACTCAAACAAAAAGACTATTAGATAATAAAGAAGAATATCAAAAAATAGCAAGAGCATCTAATCCATATGGAGATGGAAATGCAAGCAAAAAAATTGTAGATGCAATTATTGAATATTTTAAATATTAAATAAAAAGGAAATAAAAAATGGAAGAAAAAGTAGATATATTACTTGCAACATATAATACAAACACAACATTCTTAATTAAACAATTAGATAGTATTCTAAATCAAACATATAATAATTTTAATTTACTAATAAGTGATGACAACTCTACAGATAGTAAACTTATAGATATTTTAAAGAATTATAAAGAAAAAGATAAAAGAATAAAACTATATTTAAACAAAGAAAATAAAGGATGTATTAAAAATTTTGAATTTTTATTAAATCAGTCAACAGCAAATTATATAATGTTTTCTGACCATGATGATATTTGGTTTATAAATAAAATAGAGAAAAGCCTAGAAAAAATAGTAGAAAGTAATGTAAGTTTAGTATATTCAGATGCTAGACAAATAGATGAAGATGGAAAACTATTACACAATAGTTATTTAAAATATAAGAATATGCCATTTTTGCATGGAAAAGATGATATAAATTTCTTTACTAGACATACGGTAATAGGATGTTCTCAAATTTTTACAAAACAAGTAAAAGAAAAAATGTTACCATTTAAAGAAGAAGTAATTGCACATGATTGGATTAGTATATATATTGCAAGTAAAGAAAAAGGTGTGGATTATATAGAAGAACCATTACTAGACTATCGTTTACATTCGCAAAACATTTTTGGTGGAAGAAGTTTTAAACAAAACATAAAAAGATGGAAAGAAGAGAATAGAAATAATTATTCATCATATTTAAAATACAGAAAAAAAGTAATTAATGATGCATATTTAAAAGGAAGCAAAATGTGTTATGAGTATAGCAAAAATTATGAACAAACAGAAGAAAAAAAGGCACTTAATTATTATGAAAAAT
>CARBKU010000075.1:4644-6335 GCA_948946035.1 uncultured Clostridia bacterium | reverse complement strand
GTTTTTCAATTATTATTAATTGAATTTTTGGTCCACTTTTAGTTTATCAAAAACAGGAGATGAGATATCGCCCTGATCCTGCAAAATGCTGAGGCTGTTAAAATTTTGATTTTTTACAGCCTCAGTATGCATTTTGTATTGCTTTGAGGTGATTTTGAAAAGAAAAAATAAAAAAAAGAATGGAGGTTAAAATTTGAAAGAAAATAAAGATGAAGAATTAGTAACAATGGTAATAAGAATACCAAGATATAAAAAGAAAATGATAAAAAATATAGCAAAAAGTCAAGGAAGATATGAGACAGATATTATTAGAAGCGGAATAGATAAAGAATTAAATTTAGATTTATACCAAGATAAAATGGAAGAATTAATCAAAGAAATTTTAAAACCAATTGAAGAAAAATTAAATAAATTTTTAAGTTCACAACGAAAAATAAATGCAAAATTTTTAAGAACTACAGCTATAAGTACATATCTAAATAGTGAAGTTATGAAAAATTTGTTAGGAGATGAATATTATGAACAATTCAATATGATGTTAAATAATGCAAGAAAGAAGGCAAATTACTATATCAGTAGAGATACTGAAGAAATGAGTAAGATGGATTTGTATGATTTTTATAATATAGGTGATATTTACAAAGATGAGTTTAGGAATGAATAATTATGGTGATATGAGAGCAGATAATTAGAGTTGCTAATTGTTTATGATAATATAAGTGAAAATAGCAATCTGAAAAGCAAATCACAAATCATTTGAAAAGTTGAAAAAGGTAAGAAATTATGTTAAAATAGATAATAGGAAGCATTTTGCTTTACTATTTTATAATGCAGGAGGACTATTTTATGGCTGATGTGTTCAAGAAGGAAAGTGTAGAGGAACTGTATGTCCAACTATCTGATGGACGGATGATGCTTTTAGCAGACATTGTTAGGGATTATGAAAGACTTTTGAAGGAGGAACATTTAAAAAAAGATGAACCTTCCAAAAAAACGATTACATCCAAACTGAAGGTCGGCGAATGGTTTCGTATTGACAGAGATGTTATTGCAAAAAATCGAGAAAAAATCCGTCGTGTGTGCAATAAGGCAGGAGATGTAGGGAAGGTATATTGGAAGAGATTCGAAGAGTCAAATAAAATCGCTGACGAGAATCCTGACCAATATCCTCGCATAATCGAAACATATATCTTCAAGCATGACTGGGAGTATAAAAATGAACAGGAAATGAGGGATATGTGTAAAGAAATAGGTGATGGAGAGTGCGACGAGGTTATCTGTGATTTAGAGTTACAGATGAGAATTTGTAATGGAGAATCTGCACATGCTTTATTCGAAGAAGCCGATAAACTTCTGCGTGTAAGAGTTATACAACTCAGAAATGGTGGAACTGGCTATTTTGGTGGCGGTGCTGATAGCGATGACTATAATCCACCCGCTCACCTTTACAGGATCAGTTTCAGTCCTAATTACAAGAACTACGAAGACACGCCGTATGCGTTCCGTGGAGTGCTTTCGTAGCACTGAACACTGTTTCGTGTTACTTAAACCGAAGCAAAACTAAACTTAAGGGGGATAATTTCCCCTTTAAATTATTTATTAGAAAAGTAGGAAGTAAAAATTTGTGAATAATTTGAGTTTAATACCAAAAATAGAAAAATATATAGAATATATGCTTATAATATTATTAA
>CARBKU010000075.1:0-4634 GCA_948946035.1 uncultured Clostridia bacterium | reverse complement strand
TATTATTAAAATTACCGAGAAATGAAAAATATAGCATAGGTACAGAAATAAAAACAAGCATGTACAGTATGCTGAAAAATATATTATTAGCAAACAAATCGGATAAGATTAAAAGATTACCGATATATAATATAGTAGATACAGAGATATATTTTCAAAGAATTTGCATACGAATCATGTATAATAATAAATGGATTGATGATAAAAAATATAAACATAGTAATGAATTATTAAGTGAGATAGGAAAAATGTTAGGAGGACTAATAAAAAGCTTAGGAGTGAAATAAAATGCCAAAAACAGTTAGAAACATATACGAAAATGCAGTATCATTTGAAAATTTATTATTAGCACATAAAAAAGCAAGATGTGGTAAGAGAGAAAAAAAGAAGGTAATATTGGTAGAACTAATATTAGAACAAGAGTTGTTAAGACTAGAAAAGGAATTAAAAAATTGTACATACAAACACAGTAGTTATACAACATTTAAAGTGTACCAACCTAAAGAACGAATAATAATGGCATCAGAATATATAGATAGGATAGTACACCAATGGTATGTACAACATTTTATAAAACCATATTTTGTTCCACAATTTATTAATACAACATATGCTTGTATTGAAGGTAGGGGTATGCACAAAGCTTCAAAAGATGTGCAAACCGCTATGAAATCGGCAAAAAGTAAATGGACTAATTATTATATTCTAAAAATGGATGTTACTAAATATTTTCATAACATTGATAAAAGAATATTATGGAACATTTTAAAAAGAAAAATCAAAGACAAAAAATTACTTTGGCTAACACGAGAAATATTATTATCTACTGAGGGAATGTTAGGACTACCGCTAGGAAATTATACATCTCAAATGTTTGCAAATATATATTTAAATGAATTAGATCAGTATGTAAAACATAAATTAAAATGTAAATATTATTTTAGATATATGGATGATATGGTAATACTATTACCTAATAAAGAAATAGCAAATAATGTATTAAATGACATAACTATATTTTTAAAAGAGAAACTAGGATTAACATTAAATTCTAAGACAAGAATATTTAAGGATAAACAAGGTGTTAATTTTTGTCGGTTACAAAATAAACGAATATAGATTAAAAATTAGAAATTCCAGTAAAGTGCGAATGAAAAGAAAACTAAAATATTATACAAAATTATTAAAAGAAGGAAAAATTGAATTATCTGATGTACAAAGAAGTATAGCAGGATGGTCAGGCTATGTTAATCATGCAAATTCTTATAATTTAAGAAAAAGCATGTTTTATATAGAGGGATAGGTTTAAAATTGGCTATTTTGGTGGCGGTGCTGATAACAATAACAATAATCCACCCGCAGACCTTAACAGGAACAATTTCAATCCTAATAACAAGAACTACAAAAACACGCCGTATGCGTTCCGTCGAGTGCTCTAATATACAAGTCAGATTATATATTTTAAGGAATATATACAGTACAAATATTAGATATTAAAGGAAACCTATTCCTTCTTAAAGGGAAACTTTTAAGTAAATATGAATCAAAAACATCTGTATTAGTAAGCAGTAATGGTGAATATATGGATGTTTTGCTTATTACTATGGGTTGTATATAATTTATAAATTTTAAGATACATCTGAATGACAATTTACAAATTATTATGAAAAATAAAAAAAGTATTGACATCATAAAATTTAGATAATATAATAATGGAAAATAAAGGAAGTAGTATAATAATTTTTTTATTATACAGTTTCTTTGTAAAATAAAACTGTTAGCAAAAAGTTGCAAAGTACAATATCATATTGATATTGTATAGTACTGTTATGCAATAGAAGTGTTAGCAAAAAATCTACCTATGCAGTATTATATTAATAGTGTATAAGGTTTTTATGTAAGGAAAGTGTGATACAAAATTTAACCAAAATAAAATTGGAGTTTAGCAAAGTAGCTAGACTCTTTTTTGATTGGTTGTAACAGGTATGAATGTGATTCATACCTGTTTTTTGAAGTAATAAATTATATGTTGGGACATATACATTTAAAAAGAAAGAGGTGGACATGAATGTAACAAGAACTTTTTTACACGAAGGAAAAAAATTGCAAGAGTTAATGGAAATATTACTTCCAATTTACATAGAAGAAAAGACTTGCAATATAAAGGAAGAAGAGTTAGAATGCACAACATCAAAAATTCTAAAATAACTTGTTATCTAAGTTAGTAAAGGAAGGGATGAAAAATAATGAATTTAGATACAAGTATATTAGACACTAAAACATACAAAGTACGGGCTTTATTTAAGGCTTTCAAGAGATGATGAGGGGAGTCGGAACATCTGAAAGTATTATCAATCAAAAAGAATATCTAACTAAATATGTTTCCAAAGAGCCAAATTGGCTTTTAATAGATATTTATACCGATGATGGATTTACAGGGACAAACTTTAACAGACCATCATTTATAAGATTAAAAGAAGATATTGAGCAGGGAAAAATAGATATGGTAATCACTAAAGATTTATCTCGATTAGGAAGAGATTATATCGATACAGGTTATTATCTAGAAAAATACTTTCCTGCTAAAAATGTAAGATATGTTGCAGTAAATGATGGAATAGATACCTTTTCAAAAAATAGCAATAATGATATTGGACCTTTCATGTCTGTTGTAAATGATATGTATGCAAAAGATATTTCTAAAAAGGTAAGAACTGTAAAAAGGACAAAAGCAGAAAAAGGCGAGTTTATAGGAGCATTTGCACCATATGGCTATAAAAAGCATCCAAATGATATTACAAGATTAGTCATAGATGAGGAAGCAGCAGAAATAGTAAAATATATATTTAATGAATATATTAATGGAAAAGGACTAGCCTATATAGCTCATAGACTAAATGAAAGAAAAGTACTTTGTCCTTCTATTTATAAACAGAAAAGTTGTAATTACCATTGTAAAACAATATCTGGATTATGGGGACACAATACAATAAAAAAGATTTTAATGAATAAAGTATATACAGGGGATTTAATTCAACATCAAGGAGAGATGGTAAGCTATAAAGTAAAGAAATATAGGCTTTTACCAAAATCAGAATATTTAATTAAAGAAAATGCACATGAACCGATTATAGATAAACAGACTTTTGAATTAGTGCAAGACATATTAAAAAGAAAAGCACATAACATACATAAAAAAGAAAATACAGAGCATTTATTAGCAGGATTATTATATTGTCCAAGATGCCATAACAAATATACCTATCAAGTACAAAGTGGATTAAAAAATGATATGGTAGCAATTTGTAGTATGTATAATCGATATGGAAAAGATTATTGTACAAGAATGGCAGTAAGAGAAAGTATGTTAAATGAATTTGTAGTACAAGATTTAAGAAAAATTTTGCAAGAAAAAGTAGATAAAGAAAAACTAATTAATTCAATTGATAAAACTAAAATTAACAATGATAAGAAGAAATTACAAAAGAAAATAATTGATAATAATAGAAGGATAGAAGAAATAACAAAAATCATAAAAACAGCATATGAAGATAGAGTAAAAGGCTTATTAGATACAGATGAATTTGTTTCTTTCACAGAAAGCTATAAAAAGGAAAAACAAGAATTAATGGAGAAAACAGAAAAGCTAAATACCAAACTAAGTGACTATGAAAACAATAGAGAAAATGAACTCATGAAATACATTAGAGAAATTGTTAGCTTTAAAGAAATTAATAGAAACATAATTCTTAATTTAGTTGATACGATAGAAATTATCGACAAAGAAAATATAAAAATAAATTATAAATTTGCTATATAAAACAATATATAATAATTTTTCAAAAGTTTATCGTTCAAGCTAATTTTCGAAGAAATTCTAAACAAATTTTGTGGCACCCTTCCATCAATAGATGAACTCTTTCCACAAAATTTATTAAGAATTTCTAACTCAATTACTTTCAATCAAAACTTTTTCAAAATTAATTATATATTGTTTATATAAATTTATAATCTATCATAAAAGGAATTGCTACTGGAATGCAGATGATATAGACAGTATTTTAAAAACATTAGAAGAGAATGACACAAAAATCACTTTTTTTATGGTAGGAGATTGGATAGAAAAATTTCCAGAGGCAGTAAAAAAGATTCATAATGCAGGTCATGAAATTGCAAGTCACAGTAACACTCATCCACACGTAAACAATTTAAGTTACGAAGAAAACATAGAAGAAATAGAAAAAAGTAATAGCAAAATAGAAAAAATAACAGGAAACAGAACCAATATTTACAGAGCACCATATGGAGAATACAATGACACAGTAATAAAAGCAGCACAAGACAAAGGGTATTACACAATACAATGGAATTTAGATACATTAGATTATACAGGTCTTACAGGAAATGAGATGTGGAATAGATTAAAAGAAAAAATAAAATCAGGAGACATTATATTAAGTCATAATGGAACAAAACATACAGCAGACAGTTTAGAAATTTTAATAAAAAACATAAAAGAAAAAGGATTTGAAATAGTAAAAATATCTGACTTAATTTACAAAGAAAAATACACAATAAATAATAATGGAACACAAGTAAAAAACAAAGATGTATAAAATTACCACCCTAGGAAA
>CARBKU010000074.1 GCA_948946035.1 uncultured Clostridia bacterium | reverse complement strand
TAGTTCCAGTAATTTCTTCTAATTCTAACTTGTTTCTTTTTCTATATCACTTTCTTTTAAACATTGTAATATTAATTTTTCGCTTTTTCTTAATTCTTCATTAGAATCTTGTATCTGTGCAAATAATTTCAATTTTGTATCTTTATTAAATTTAATATATCTTTTCAAATGTAACTCTAAAATTGTGCTTATTATGATTCTACTCATTATAGTTTTATCTAGTATATTTTCATAACATATTAACGCCACTTCACCCATTGATACTTTTAAATTTATTGCATCTCTAAAATACTTTTGCTCCACATTAACCTCCTTTGATGATGAAGAACAACAGTAGCATGTTTAAAAAATCTTGACCTTTTAGAGTATTTTTCATGCCACACCTGTTGTTCATCCGCCAAATTTGCTTTACAAATTTGTGTGGAATGTATTTTTATTGTATAGAAAAATTGGAGATTTTTCCTATACAATAAAAAAATCCTTCCATCCTAAGTTATTAATTAGGACGAAAAGATTTCTCTATTCCGCGGTACCACCTATGTTAGCAAATTTATATTTTTATATAATTTACTCTCTCATTTTCCTTTAACGCAGGTTTACGGCTTGGCTTACTTTTTGCTTTCGGCTAGCAACAACAAGGTGATAATAAATAATTTTTACTTGCCAAATTCCACCTACCGTTGGCTCTCTGTTAGTTATTGTATTATTTATGTTGTCCTTGCTTTTGTTTTTCTCTTTATTTGTTTATATTATATCATGTTTTTTATATTTTGCAAGTGATTTTTACTAAAAATTTATAGTGTGCAATTTATAAGTAAATTGTTCGTTTTCATAAATATATTGTTTTTATGATTGTCTCATTACTAAACATGGACGAAATCCATTACAAGGTTCTGGATCTCCTGGATATACAACAAATGCAAAAACACCTGTAGCATTGCTATTGCTAGCATGACCGCCTCGTACTAAAACTGGATATGATGCATGCATAAAATAAGAAAAATCAGAATCCCAACTTGTAAAACCTGTTCCATTTATTGATGTTTCATATAATGCATCTCCATATATATTGGTGTTATTTGCATAATTTGATACATCTGAACTTGAAGAACCTAAATATATATCTTTGTATTTTGAACCTGCATCATACAAATTTTTTGAATATGTTTGCAATGTATTATTGGTTTGTAATACTTCATTTAAATACCCTGCTACATACTCCCATGCACCTCCTGCCATATCATATACACCATATACATTACCTGTTACACTTGCATTTTCTCCCCCTATGGTATTGTAATTAAATGTATTATTTAGATTTGTTTGACTCATATCTTGTGACAATCCACAAATTCCTGTAATAGTTAAATATGTTATAGTATTAGTATAATATGGATTATTCCAGACAGCACTATTTTTTCCATATATGCTTCTACTTAAATAAGCACAAGCTCCCCATTCTGTATTTTTAATCATATGTGAATCAATACCAGTTACTTTCTCTACTGAATTTCCATCTATGGTTAAATTTTTACATACAGTAAATATATTACTTATTGATATTCCTCTCCAACTTGTTACATTAGGTATTGACCTTACTTTCAAACTATTATTGTCTCCACCACCAGTTGTAGATAAATCAGTAGAAACTGTATCTACACTTACACCACTACTACTTGCCTCAAATTTTGCTACCCATATTCCAGTTAATTCTCCAAAACCTCCATTACCACTATTGGTAAATGCTGGATGAACCACCCAATTTCCTGGAGTAGGAGTAGTATTTGTTATTTCTTCTGTTTCTCCAATTGGAATATTAGTTGATTTCTCTAAAAACTTTATCTCTATAGTTTCACCTGTACTACTTTTTGTTGGTACTTTATATGCATATCTTGGTATCCATACCCAATAACAGTCATTTCCTCCCCCTGTTGTTTTTATATTTGCCCATTTATTAATTCCTGCTGTATAATCATACCAATTGTTTGGTGCTACTCCATTTATAGTAGTTTCTTCATCAATATTATATGGAGATGTTGTTAAATCCCATGCCACATAATAAGTATTACTTTTATTAAATCCAGTTATATCTGGTGCATTTGCTACAGTTGTAAATGCTGGTCCTTTTTGTTCATCTTTTATGGTTGTTCCATTAAATATATCTGATACTTTTATTTTATAATTTCCTTCATCTGTTGTTAAAGTTTTATCTGTTAACTTTTCTTCTTCTGATAGTGTTCCATACTTTTCTAATATTTGCTTTAAACTTTCATCTGATATATTCCCTTGATTGTCTGCTTGCTCACTTAAAATTTCTATTTGAATTTGTTCTTTTATATTAGCTATTTCTGTTTGTATTTTTGCATCTGTTGCTCTATTAATAATTCCATTTTCTCCTGTTAATATTATTATGGTTACTCCTGCTAATATTAACAATATTATAATTGTTATAACAAGTGCTATTAAAGTAATTCCGATTATTCTTATTTATCATATATATATTTCCCCCTTTTATGTAATCCTTTTATTAATAGTTTATGCGATTATTATAACATTATTTATTGTTTTGTCAATTTATCAAATATTATATTATGAAAATGTTTACTTATCATTTTGCAATACAAAAAACGACAAATATAGCAAAAAAATGAGACAGATTAAACCTGTCCCCATTTCAAAAATTCCCATAAAAAAATCACTCTGACTTATTTTTTTATTCAAAGTGATTTTTAAATTTCCTTGACAGTGTCTAAATCTTTTAAGTCTAAAGTTATTTTCTTAATTTTTGCGACAGTGTTGCCAAAATTCCAAACACGTCTAGAATTTTTGTATATTTATTTTATTTGATTACTTTCCATATCCTTTTTTATTTGACCCAACTCTCTCTATTATTTCTTCTCTTTTTAATGTTGCAATCCCTCTTTGTACTATTTTAGATGTTATCTTTAATATCTTTGCTATATTAACCTGTGTAATTTGTGGGTTTTCTAGTATAATATCTAATATTTGTTTTTCAATTTTTGTTAAATTTTCATAGTCATTTTTTTGGACATTTTTTCCTTTCATTTTATATAGTAAGTCCATATAAATTTTAGAAGGATTACATTTTACCATTACTTCACTTGTTTTTATTTCTATTTCTGGTATTAGTGTTTTATATTGCTCACATTCTTTTTTTATTTTTTCAAAACCTCGTCCCCAAGACTCTATTTTTCCATCATATAAGCCTAAATTCTTAAGTAGTGTTTCATTGTTAATTTCTACCTCTTCTGCTTTTAATCTTCCATTTTTCACAGCCTTTTCTCTAAATACCTTAAATATTAGTTGCAGGTATCTTATAATAAATCTTTTCCTTCGATATTTATTATTTTATATCATCTTTTATATAAGTGCTAATTATTTGTTGAAATTCAGCTTCATCTTTTACTTTTTTCTTTAATTTTTTCACAAACATTATTTTTTATTTTATTCCTATAATTATATACTTATTTCTTATACTATGAGAATTTGCAAATGCAATTATATATTTTACTAATTCAACTTTATTTTCTCTATGATAATCTTCTTTAAAATCTAAGTAATCACGCTCTCCATGACAATTTCATTATAAATTCAAAAAAGATGATTTTGTATATATTTTTGACAAATCATCTTCTAAATATGTGAAATTTCATAATTAATAATTAGTATTACTTTATTTTATTCGAAAATCTTTCTTGCTATATCATATTATTATCAAGTACAAAGTTACTATTTGTAACTAAGCACTACTGGGCGAAAACTGTGCATAGTACTAGATACACCTGTTTCACAATAAAATGAAAACACACCACTATTATAATAAGGATGACCTCCACGTATAAACACTGCGTGGCTAGATAATGGAAAGTACGAATAACTAGCGTCCCAGCTATTAGAAGTACTATCGCTAGAGCTAGAAGTTTCATATACTGCATCTCCATATTTATCTGTATTCCCATAATAATTTGATTGTGAGTCTGTAGTTTCTTTATATTGGTCAACATATCTTAAATTGTTAGAATCCCATAATTTACTTGTATTATCATTAGATGTTCCACCTTTGTATATTCCTGCTACATATTCCCATGCCCCTCCTGCCATATCATATATTCCATATACATTTCCTGTTGTACTTGCTTGTATTCCCTCTGGTGTATTGTATTTGTATAAATTTGTTATAGTACCATTATTAGTTTGTGCTTCAGTTTTTCCTGATAATCCTGTTATTGGAGAATAATTTGTTGTACCATTATAATATGGATTATTATATACTCGCACTCTATTTCCAGCGCTATCTGTTTTTCCATATTTACTACTACTTAAATACGCTACTGCTCCCCACTCTGTATTTTTCATCATATGTGAGTCCAATCCTGTTGTTCCATCTAACGAATTTTCACTAGTTGTTAGATTTCTACATAATGTAAATATATCATTAACCTTTAAGCCTCTCCAACTTGTTACATTTGGTTTTACTCTAACATTCAGACTTATATCTGTTCCTCCACCAGTTCCATTTAAGGAATTTGTATCTCCTGTTAAGGTTCCATTTTCTATATTAATTGTGTTTACACTACTACTACTTGCCTCATATTTAGCTATCCATATTCCTGTTAGTTGTTCTCCTTCATCTTCTGTTCCATTATCATTTTTATCCCACCAGAATGCTGAGTGTATGTTCCAACTTCCTTTTTCTGTATTATTGCTTATTGTTATACTACTTCCATCTATTGGCTCATTTGTTGTTCCTTTTAAAAACTTTACTTCTATCGTTTCTGCTACACTTCCTTTTGTTGGAACCTTATAAGCATATCTTGGTATCCATACCCAATAACAGTCATTTCCTCCCCCTGTTGTTTTTATATTTGCCCATTTATTAATTCCTGCTGTATAATCATACCAATTGTTTGGTGCTACTCCATTTATAGTAGTTTCTTCATCAATATTATATGGAGATGTTGTTAAATCCCATGCCACATAATAAGTATTACTTTTATTAAATCCAGTTATATCTGGTGCATTTGCTACAGTTGTAAATGCTGGTCCTTTTTGTTCATCTTTTATGGTTGTTCCATTAAATATATCTGATACTTTTATTTTATAATTTCCTTCATCTGTTGTTAAAGTTTTATCTGTTAACTTTTCTTCTTCTGATAGTGTTCCATACTTTTCTAATATTTGCTTTAAACTTTCATCTGATATATTCCCTTGATTGTCTGCTTGCTCACTTAAAATTTCTATTTGAATTTGTTCTTTTATATTAGCTATTTCTGTTTGTATTTTTGCATCTGTTGCTCTATTAATAATTCCATTTTCTCCTGTTAATATTATTATGGTTACTCCTGCTAATATTAACAATATTATAATTGTTATAACAAGTGCTATTAAAGTAATTCCGATTATTCTTATTTATCATATATATATTTCCCCCTTTTATGTAATCCTTTTATTAATAGTTTATGCGATTATTATAACATTATTTATTGTTTTGTCAATTTATCAAATATTATATTATGAAAATGTTTACTTATCATTTTGCAATACAAAAAACGACAAATATAGCAAAAAAAATGAGACAGATTAAACCTGTCCCCAACTATCTTAAACTATTATAATAAGCATTATATAATTTACTATAATATCCATCAGAAATATTTACTAATTCTGAATGGCTACCTTGTTCTATAATTTCTCCATTATTTAATACAATTATTTTATCTACATTAACAATGGTTGATAATCTATGTGCAATAAATATTGATGTTTTTTCTTTTGATATTTTATCAATAGATTCTTGTATTAATTCTTCTGTTTTTGTGTCTATGTTTGCTGTTGCTTCGTCTAATATAAAGATTGATGGATTATGTGCAAATATTCTAGCAAATGCTAATAGTTGTTTTTGACCTGCAGAGAAAGAGCTTCCTCTTTCATGTGCAATTTCTTCTATTCCATTTGGCAATGAGTTTATAAATTCTTCTGCTGATGATAGTTTTATTGTTTCCATTATTGCTTCATCTGAAAGATTTTCGTTTAATTGTATGTTTTCTTTTATTGTTTTTGCAAAAATGAATGGGTCTTGTAATATTACTCCTATTTTTTTCCTTAATGAACGCAAATTTATTTGTTTTATATTAATTCCGTCTAATAAAATTTCTCCTTTTTGTATTTCATAAAAACGGTTTATTAAGTTTATTATTGTGGTTTTTCCGAGAACCTGTTCTTCCAACTAATGCAATGCTTTGCCCTGGTTCTATTGTGAAACTAATGTCTTTTAAAATCCAATTTTCTCCTTCATATGCAAACCATACATTTTTAAATTCAATTTTTCCTTCTATTTCATCATTTAATTTTATTCCATCTTCAAATTCTTCTAAGTATTCTTTATGTTCTAATATGTCATAGATTTTATTTATTGAAACCATTGCTTCTTGTATTGTTTCAAAGTTTTCTACTATTCTATTTATTGGTTCAAAGAT
>CARBKU010000073.1 GCA_948946035.1 uncultured Clostridia bacterium | reverse complement strand
AAAAAAAAGAGGAAGTATTAAATAAAGAAGTAGAAACAAATGTAGAAAAGGAAAAAAATAATAAAATAAAAGAAGTAGTACCAAAACAAGAATATGATGAATTAGACGATAGATATAAAAGAATACTAGCAGAATTTGAAAACTTTAAAAAAAGAAGTAATAAAGAAAGAGAAGGACTTTACAATACTATATTATCTGATGTAATAGAAGTAATCCTTCCAGTAATAGACAACTTAGAAAATGCAGCAAAAATAGAAACAAAAGACGAAGAATATAAAAAAGGAGTAGAGCTTGTATTAAAACAATTTAAAGATGTATTAGAATCAAAAGGGATCAAAGAAATAAAAGCAGTAGGAGAAACATTTGATCCAGAATTACATGAAGCAGTAAGTAGTATACAAGATGACAACTTAGGAGTGCAAGAAATAGCACAAGAATACAGAAAAGGATATAAAATAGGAAATAGGGTTATTAGACATTCAATGGTTGTAGTAGCAAACTAAATTAATTAAAAGCAACAATCTGCACATTTTTAATATTTATTTCAAACCTCAATGTACAAATGTACACCTTCGGCTTGCAATAAATATTAAAAATGCACATCTTATTACTTTCATCAATTTAAAACGAAAAGGAATGAAAAAAATGAACAAAGAAATTGAAAGAAAATATGCTGTTAAAGAATTTCCTAGTAATCTTAAAATTAGTAAAATATTCAAAATAGATCAAGCGTTTATTTATAAAGATATTAATACAATTATAAGAATTAGGAAAGTAACAGATAAAAAAGAAAAAACAACAAGATATATCTATACAATAAAGACAAAAGGAGACATAGAATACAATAATACTTATGATATAGTAAAAAAATACGAAATAGAAAATGATATTTCTAAAGAAGAATACGAAGAATTAATGCAAAGAAAAATAAGTAATATAATAAATAAAACAAGAATAGACATTCCAATTGAAGATAATTTAAAAGTCGAAATTGATATTTATTATGATTATTTAGAAGGATTATTAACCGCAGAAATAGAATTTCCTAGTGAAGAAATGGCGAAGTCATATCAAAAACCATCTTGGTTAGGTGAAGAATTAGGATATAAACAATTATCAAATAGAAAATTAGCAGAAATGACAAAAGAAGAATTCAAAAGTAAAGTTTCTGAAGAGTTTATTAATAAAAACAAAAAGATAATAAATCAGTTAGAAGCAAAATTATTAAATAGTTATTAAATTTGAAAAAGTGATGATTTTGGGGACAGAGGAAAAATCATCACTTTGAGAAAAAATATATATTAAAATAGTAATAAATAAAAAAGGTGATGATTTTTTCCTCTGTCTCCAAAATCATCAAAAGGGAGGATTTTAAAATGGGTAAAATAATAGGAATTGATTTAGGAACAACTAATTCATGTGTAGCAGTTATGGAAGGTGGAGAGCCAGTTGTTATACCAAATGCAGAAGGTAATAGAACAACTCCATCAGTAGTAGCTTTTTCTAAAAATGGAGAAAGATTAGTTGGTCAAATTGCTAAACGTCAGGCAGTTACAAATCCAGATAATACTGTTATTTCAATCAAAAGAAAAATGGGAACAGCAGATAAAGTTGATATAGAAGGTGATAAGTTTACACCACAAGAGATTTCTGCTATGGTTTTACAAAAATTAAAGGCAGATGCTGAAAATTATTTAGGACAAAAAGTAACACAAGCTGTTATTACAGTTCCAGCATATTTTAATGATAGTCAAAGACAAGCAACAAAAGATGCAGGAAAAATAGCAGGTCTTGAAGTTTTAAGAATTATAAATGAACCAACAGCAGCAGCTTTAGCTTATGGAATGGATAAGGAACAAGATCAAAAAATATTAATTTATGATTTAGGTGGAGGAACATTTGATGTTTCTATACTTGATATTGGTGATGGTGTATTTGAAGTTTTATCTACAAGTGGTAATACACATTTAGGTGGAGATGATTTTGATAATGCTATTATTGATTATTTAGTAGATGAATTTAAAAAGTCAAATGGAATTGATTTAAAAACAGATAAAATGGCAATGCAAAGATTAAAAGAAGCAGCAGAAAAAGCAAAAATTGAATTATCTGGTGTACAACAAACACAAATTAATTTACCATTTATTACAGCAGACGCAACAGGTCCAAAGCATTTAGATGTTACATTAACAAAATCTAAATTTGAAGAATTAATTCATGATTTAGTAGAAGCAACAGCAGGACCAGTAAATCAAGCACTAAAAGACGCAGGATTATCATCAAATGATATTCACAAAGTATTATTAGTTGGTGGTTCTACAAGAGTTCCAGCTGTACAAGAAGTTGTAAAAAGAATAACAGGTAAAGAACCAGATAAAGGTATTAACCCAGATGAATGTGTTGCAATTGGTGCAGCTATTCAAGGTGGTGTATTATCTGGAGATGTTAAAGACTTAGTATTATTAGATGTAACACCATTATCATTAGGTATTGAAACATATGGTGGAGTATTTACAAAATTAATAGAAAGAAATACAACAATACCAACTAAAAAATCACAAATATTCTCTACAGCAGCAGATGGTCAAACATCAGTAGAAGTTCACGTATTACAAGGTGAAAGAGAAATGGCAGCATACAATAAAACATTAGGAAGATTCCAACTAACAGGAATTCCAGCAGCACCAAGAGGAGTACCACAAATAGAAGTTACATTTGATATAGATGCAAATGGTATAGTACATGTATCTGCAAAAGATATGGCAACAGGAAACAGTCAAGATGTATCAATTACAGCATCAACTAACTTAACAGATGAAGATATTGATAAAGCAGTAAAAGATGCAGAAGCACATGCAGAAGAAGATAAAAAGAAAAAAGAAGAAATAGAAGTTAAAAACAATGCAGAAAGCTTAATATACAATAGTGAAAAAACATTAACAGATTTAGGAGATAAAATTAGTGGAGAAGAAAAAGCAAAAGTAGAAACAGAAATTGAAAACACTAAAAAAGCTCTTGAAACAAATGATACAGAAAAAATAAAAGAAGCTACTGAAAAATTAACAAAGGTATTTTATGACATGTCAGAACAATTATACAAAAGTGCAAATCCAAATGGAGCACAAGGAGCAGATTCAAATGCAGAGGGTGAAGGTCCAAAGACAGACGAAAATGGAAATGTATATGATGCAGATTATAAAGTAGAAGATGAAGACAACAAATAATATTCAAAATTTCTAGTTTAAAACAAATTAAAAAAAAGAGAGGTTGGAAAATACGTATAAAATCCAACCTCAACTTTTAAAGAAAGAGGAATAAAAAATGTCAGAAAAAGATTTAACAATATCTGAAATGAAAGAAATGCAATTTGAATTATATGAAGCAAACAAAGAAAAATGGGGAGATAGAGAACCCAAATATGCTAAAACACATTTATTATATATGATAGAAGAAATGGGAGAATGCATATCTATTATTAAGAAAAAAGGAATAGATGCAATTATGGAAGACTCAGAAGTAAGAGGCAGATTTCTTGAAGAAATAACAGATGTACAAAATTATTATGTTGAAGTTTTAAATAGACTTAATATAACACCAGAAGAATTTTCAAAAGCATATATAGAAAAGCATAACATAAATATGAAAAGAAATTTTGAAAGAGACAATAAAGAAAAATACAATAAAAAGACATTTAAGTAAAAAAATTAAATAATATTAACAAGTTTTATGCCTTGTAAGAAAGGAATGTTAGTAAAAATGGCAGGTAAAAGAGATTATTATGAAGTATTAGGTGTAAATAAAAATGCAACAGATGATGAGCTAAAAAAAGCTTATCGTAAGCTTGCAAAAAAATATCATCCAGATGCAAATCCAGATAATAAATCAGAGGCAGAGAAAAAATTTAAAGAAGTAAATGAAGCATATGAAACATTATCTGATTCACAAAAAAGAAAGATGTATGACCAGTTTGGACCAGATGGACCACAAGGGTTTGGAGGAGCAGGACGGACCTTTTGGTGGACAGAATGGTTACTATTCTTATGGTACATCTGGATTTGATGGATTTGGAGACTTTGGAGATTTAGGAGATATTTTTTCTTCATTCTTTGGTGGAGGATTTGGAGGAAGAACTTCTTCAAGAAGACAGAGTGGACCTAAAAAAGGTTCAGACTTGAATGTACATATGGATATAACATTTGAACAAGCATTTTTAGGTGTAGAAAGAGAAATTGTACTAACTAGAGATGATGAATGTGACACTTGTCATGGAACAGGAGCAAAACCAGGAACATCTCCAGTAAAATGTACAACTTGTAATGGTACTGGTCAAGTAACTCAAGTTCAAAACACAATTCTTCGGTCAAATGCAAACCACAAGAACTTGTTCAGCATGTCATGGAACAGGAGAAATAGTACAAGAACCATGTGAAACTTGCCATGGAAGAGGAAAAGTAAGAAAGCAACCAAAAATAAAGGTAAAAATACCAGCAGGTATTGATGATAATCAAACAGTAGTTTTAAGAGGAGAAGGTGAACCTGGTGAGAAGGGTGGACCAAAGGGAGATTTATATATTACTGTAAAAATTAAAAGACATAGTATTTATACAAGAAATGGTAATAATGTAATTTGTGAAGTTCCAATTACTATTACTCAAGCAACTTTAGGTGCAGAATTAGAAATACCTATGGTTGATGGAACTAAGGAGAAATGTAAGATACCAGATGGTACACAAACAGGGACTAAATTTACTATAAAAAATAAAGGATTTAAGTCAATAAATTCTAGTTCAGTTGGAGATTTTATTTTTAATGTTATTGTGCAAACACCAAAGAGATTAACAAAGGAACAAAGAGAGTTATTAGTTAAATTGGCTAATACTATGAATGAACAACCACCAATTAAAAAGAGAGGATTGTTTGGATAATTGTTTTGTTACAGGTTAATGGTTTATTTTAAATAGCCATTAACCTGTTGTTATAGTTTACATTTTATAAAATTGCCAGAATTCTTTATCTTTGCTATACTACATACCTATGTCAAGGATAAATATATAATTTTTCAAATATTTTCAGCTCAATACGTCGAAAGAAATTGTAATATAATTCCATGAGCCTCTTTCACTCAGACCCTCGCAATAAATTGCGAGTACCGTGAACATACCTCATGTAATTATTAACAATTTCTAATACTCCTCCAATCACATTTAAATATTTAAAAAATTATATATTTATCCTTGACATAGGTATGTAGTATGGCAAAGATAAAGAATTTTATAAACGGTGAACTGTAACAACATATAACATTTTTATACTAAATTAAAATGAAAACTTTTAATTTAATATAAAATATGATAGAATAGCAAAAAAATAATGAGGGAAAATATGAAGTTAAAAATAATAAAAACAGTAATACGGTATAATGTTAATTATATTAATGTTAGTACTAGCAGTAATTGCATATTTTATGATAGTAGATATAGAAACAAAAGAGCCAAATAACATATCAAAAGCACTTAATTTAAAAACAGAATACTACATGGATAGAAAAATATTTATAATAACACCTAAAGAAGATAAAGACAAGACAGACAAAACTATATTATATTTCCATGGTGGTGCCTATATGGCAGAAGCAACAAAACAACATTGGAGATTTATAGAAAACATAGTAAATGATACAGGTGCAACAGTAATATTGCCAGACTACCCACTAACACCAAAATATAACTATAAAGATGTATTTAATATGGTAGTACCATTATATAAAGAAATAGAAGAAAAAATAGATACATCAAACAAATTAATAGTAATGGGGGACTCAGCTGGAGGGGGGCTAAGCCTTGCTTTATTAGAAAAAATATCACAAGAGAACGACTATAAATTACCAAATAAAACAATACTAATATCACCATGGTTAGATGTAAGGCTTAACAACCCTGAAATTAATATAATTCAAAAAAAAGATAAAAAACTAAATAAAGAAGCATTAAAAATATCAGGTGTAGCATATGCAGGGGAAGATGGAATTAATAGTTATTTAGTAAATCCTATTGAGGGAGATTTATCAAAAATTAATAATTTAACAATACTTATAGGAACAAACGACATTTTAAAACCTGATGTATATAAACTACAAGAGAGAGCAAAAAAAGTTAATTGTAATATAGATATAAAAGAATATGAAAATGCAAGTCATATATGGTTAATAGATAGAGATAGTGATGATGAAGTTATTCAAAAAGGATATCAAGATTTAATACAAATAATAAAATAATATAAAATATTATGAATTAGTACTAGATATAGAAAGGTTAAAAAATGAAAAATGATAAAAAAAGTAAACTAACATGGAGAAGATTAGATAATTCAGCTAAAATATTTCCAATGTCAACAGGAAAAAGATATAGTACAGTATTTAGATTATCTGTTTTATTAAAAGAAGAAATACAACCCCAAATATTAGAAAAAGCAGTAAATGAAACTTTAGAAAAATATCAATTTTTTAAAGTAAGAATGAAGTCAGGATTTTTTTGGT
>CARBKU010000072.1 GCA_948946035.1 uncultured Clostridia bacterium | reverse complement strand
TAACTCTTTAACAGGTCTTATAACATTTCCAAATAAATCTTGAATATATAATTGTACTATCTCATAACCAGGCACATTAGAAATATTTTTAATAGTTATAGATGCTTTTATATAATCTCCACATTTTGATGTTATAATTGATTTATCAAGAAAAATATTTGAGTATTCAAATTTTGAATATGAAAGCCCATATCCAAAAGGATAAAAAGGTGAAACAGGAATATCCTGATATCTTGATGTAAAGCGATAATTGGGTAATATAGCAGGTCTACCAGTAGAATAGTGATTGTAATAAATAGGGCATTGACCACTTGACTGAGGAAATGTCATATTAAGTCTTCCAGAAGGATTAGCTTGACCATATAATACATCACAAATAGAATGTCCTCCTTCTGAACCTGGAAAGCCTACCCACAACATAGCAGATACTTTTTCAGCAATTTGTTTTAAGACTAAAGGTCTTCCACTAAATACAATTGCTATAATAGGTTTTCCTAATTTATATAATTCATTTAATAATTTTTGTTGAATTTGTGGTATTTCAATATTAGAACGAGAAGCTCCTTCACCAGACTGTTTGTAGTGTTCTCCAATTGCTAAAATAATTACATCCGCTTCATTTGCGATGGTTACAGCTTCATTTATTTCTTCTGTTATGGATTTTTTTTCATGATGAATAGGAGATTTTCCTTCCATTGCTAAAATATTATTAATATCTTCTTCTTCTAAAACTGGACATCCACGAGAATAAAGAATATTATTTAAATTTAAATACTCTAAAATGCCTTTTTTAATAGTAGTAGTATCTTCATTTTTTTCATTATAAAATGACCAGCTACCAGATATACCTTTATTATCTGCATATGGACCGATTAAGGCGATTTTTGTTTCTTTTTTTAAAGGCAAAATATTATTTTTGTTTTCTAAAAGTACAAAGCTTTCTGAACTGTACTTTCTTGCAAGTTCTAAATTTTCTTTTGATAAAATAAACGTTTTTTCTTTTTCAGAATCTGCATTACCATATGGATTTTCAAAGAGTCCTAATTTGTTTTTTAAATTTAATATTCTTAAAACACTTGAGTCTAATTCTTCTATTGAAATTTCATTAGAATTTATTAAATCTTTTAAATTAGATAAATAACAATCTGTCATCATATCAATATCAACTGTAGCTTTCATGGCTTTTAAGGTAGCATTTTTTTTGTTTGTAGAATAGCCATGTGCAATTGTTTCTAAAATAGCAGAATAATCAGAAATAATAACACCATTAAAATTAAAGTAATTTCTTAATATATTTTTCAAAAGCCAAGAATTAACAGTACAAGGAATATTGTTAAATGTAGAAAATGCTGGCATAATCATATCGACATCTGTTTCAATACAGGCTTTAAAAGGAGGAAGATAATATTCTAATAATTCACGTGTAGACATATCAACAAAATTATAGTCTTTTCCGCCTTCAACAGCACCATATGCAATATAATGTTTTGCACATGAAGCCATATTATTAGAGTGGTAAGCCTCAATAATCTTTTTTGCATATAAAGAAGATAAAAGTACATCTTCACCGCCAGTAGATTCTAAAACACGTCCCCATCTACTATCTCTAACTAAATCTACCATAGGAGAAAAACTTGCTTGGATTCCAGCATATCCTGCTTCTTTAGACGAAATAAAAGCACAGTTATAAACTAAATTTAAATCCCAAGAACAGCCTTGTAATAGAGGAATAGGAAAAATAGTTTTGTATCCATTAATAACATCTCCTGTGAAAAGTAAAGGAATTTTAAGTCTATTTTTTGATAAGTACATATCTTGAATTTTGCATATAGATTCACTTCCTGCCATATTTAAAATAGAACCAACTTGAAAAAGTTGTTCTTCTGTATAACTTAGATTATCTTGTGGTCCTGTAATTATTCGTTCTCCATCTAAAAATAATTCTCCTTTAGTTTGAACTAGTTGTCCAATTTTTTCATCTAATGTCATTTGAGACAAAAGTTTTAATATTTTTTCTTGTTTCATGAAAATCTCCTAGTTAAAATGTTTTATATTGTAACTATAGTATAAACTGAAATTAAAAAAATATGTAAATTTTAATTGTGATGATTTTTTCCTCCATCCATAGAGTTAACATTCTTTTACATGCTGAAAAATTTTCCATTGAAATTAGTATTATAACCTAATATAATTTAAATAGAGGTGTATTTTATGAGGTCTTTTAAAATGTATGGTAAGAAGTTATTACTAAAAGAACTAAAAGCAAGTTATAATTTTTTTATAAAAGAGGCAAATACAGACAAAAATAGTAAAGGATATGGGCTAATAAAAGACAAAACAATTCTAGCAAATGAAGTTGCAAGCATTGCATCAGTAGGATATGGATTAGCAGCATTAGTAATAGGAGTAGAGCATAAATGGATAAAGTTTGAAAAAGCGTATGATAGAGCAAATAGAACACTAGATACATTTATAAATAATGTAGAAGGAAAAAATGGATTTTTTTATCACTTTGTAAATATTAAAACAGGAAAAAGAGAATGGAATTGTGAAATATCAATAATTGACACTGCCATATTTATATGTGGAGCAATTACATGTGGAGAATTTTTTGGAGGAGAAATTAAAGAAAAGGCAGAAAAGCTATATAAAAATATTAATTGGCAATGGTATAGAAATCCTGAAACAAATCAATTTTATATGGGATATTCTCCAGAGAAAGAATTCTGGGGAAAATGGGATATGTATGCAGAACAATTAATGGTATATGTTTTAGGTGTTGCATCTCCATCATTTGCAATAGATAAGTCAATGTATAATGACATAAAAAAAGAAAAAGGCGACTATAAAGAAATTAAAGATATTGTATATACATATTGTGGAACACTTTTTACATATCAATTTTCGCATGTATGGCTTGATTTTAGAAACAAAATAGATAATAATGGAATAGATTGGTTTGAAAATTCTGTAAGAGCTACCAAAGCAAATAGGCAATATTGTATAGACAACCAAAATAAATATAAAACATTTAATGAAAATTCATGGGGATTAACAGCATGTTCTGGACCAAATGGATATAGTGGAGGATTTGGTGCAAAGCCATGTAATACTAATATAGAACAAGAAAATGATGGTACAATACCACCATGTGGTCCAATTGGCTCAATTGTGTTTACACCAAAGGAAAGTATTAAAGCTATGGAATATTTTTATAACAATTTTCCAAAATTGTGGTGTAAATATGGATTTAAAGATGCTTATAATTTAGAAGGTGATGTTCCATGGTATTCTATAGAATGTATTGGTATTGATAAAGGAACATCAATGGCTATGATTGAAAATTTTATGTGTGGAAACATTTGGAAATATTTTATGAGAAATAAATATGTAAAAAAAGGACTAGAGTTATTAGAAATAAAAGATTATACAAAAATGGTATTACAATAAAATAAGGAAAGAATAAATTTAATAAATGGTCACTAAAAAGTCAAGTAATAGCTTAAAATATTTAGAACATTTTTTATTATTTAAAGTTAAATCTTTCAATAGCGCGAGAAGGGTTATAATTATATATTTTTAAACGGTTCCGGGGTAACCGTTCAAAAATTCTTAAAAAGTTTGTTAAAACTTTTTATTAGAATTTTTAGAATGGGGCAAGTGCAAAAATATATAATTATAACCCTTTGGGAGCGAGTAGATATTTTTAATAATAATAAAAAATGTTCTAAATGTTTTAAGCTATTACTGTATAAAAAAACTCAATCTTGCAACATTACATTATGTTAAGCATATTATGTAATGTGAGGTGATAAGATTGAGTTGGTTTGAAAATTTAAGCCCAGTAATGCAAGCATTAATTGCCACAATATTTACATGGGGAATAACAGCATTGGGTGCACTTATGGTTTGTTTTTTTAAAAATGTAAATAAAAAAATATTAAATACAATTTTAGGCTTTAGTGCAGGTGTAATGATAGCAGCTTCTTTTTGGTCTTTGCTTGCTCCTTCAATTGACTTATCAAATGAACTTGGATACATAGCATGGATATTACCAGCAGTTGGATTTATTGTTGGGGGACTATTTGTATTATTTTCTGATAAGTTTTTAGATAAAGCATTAAAAAGCAAAAAGAGTTTAAAAGATGCTGACTCTTTAAAAAGAAGTATACTTTTAATATCAGCAATTACAATTCATAATATACCAGAAGGAATGTCTGTAGGAGTTGCTTTTGGTGGAATAGCAAGTCAAGTTCCAGGTATGACTTTAATAGGTGCTATTATGTTAGCTGTTGGTATAGGTATTCAAAACTTTCCAGAGGGTGCAGCAGTATCATTACCATTAAGAAATGAAGGTTTTTCAAGATTTAAAAGTTTTATGTTTGGGCAGGCATCAGCATTAGTTGAACCTATATCTGCAATTATTGGAGTAATATTAGCTATAACAATAAGAAGTATTTTACCATTTTTACTTTCTTTTGCAGCAGGTGCAATGATTGCAGTAGCTGCAAGGGAGTTATTGCCTGAGTCAATACAAGAAAATAAAAATTTAGCAACTTTAGGTTTAATATTTGGATTTGCTTTAATGATGATATTAGATGTTGCTTTAGGTTAATTTATTAATAAGGTAAAGCATTTTGCCATTGGAGACAGAGAATTTTTGAACTATTACCCTGGAGTCGTTCTAAAAAATAGAATTATAAACCTTCTCGCGCTATTTAAAATATATTAATATTTCCAAAATTCTCTGTCCAAAATGGCAATATTACAAAATGTAATAAAAATGTAATATAATAGTTGTTTAATATTTATAGGTTTTATGATATAAAATATTTATAAAAAATACTACAGATATAAAAGGGGAAAAAAGATGGAAAACAATAATATTTCAATGGAAGAAATGCAAAAAAGTGATGAAATAATAAAAGCTATTACAAATTATTACACTTCAAGAATTGTAGGGCAAAAAAATTTACAAAATTCTTTACTAATATCGTTAATTGCAAATGGGCATATATTAGTTGAATCAGTGCCAGGACTAGCAAAAACAACAGCAGCAAAAGTCTTAACAGAAAGCTGTGGAGGAGGATTTTCAAGAATACAATGTACACCAGATTTATTACCAAGTGATATTATTGGAACTCAAACTTATAATGCTAAAACAGCAGAATTTGAAACAAAAATTGGGCCAGTAAATGCAAACTTTGTACTTTTAGATGAAATAAACAGATCTAGTTCTAAAACTCAAAGCGCAATGTTAGAAGCAATGCAAGAAAAGCAAGTAAGTATAGGAGGAGAAAGATATAAACTTCCAGACATATTTATAGTAATAGCAACTCAAAATCCAATTGAGCAAGAAGGTACATATCTTTTATCAGAGGCACAACAAGATAGATTTATAATTAAGGAAACATTAAATTATCCTACTGCACAAGAAGAACTTGAGGTACTTAATAGAATTGAAAATAACGTATTTGATAAAGGAAAAAAAGTAGCAAGCATAAAAGATATAAAATATTTGCAAGAACTTAGCAAAAAAGTATATATAGATACAGCTGTAAAAAAATATATAATAAGTATAGTGTATGCAACAAGAAATGCTGGAAAAGTAATAAGTCCAGAACTTGCAAAATATGTAACAAATGGAGCAAGTACAAGAGCATCTATATCATTTATGGAAGCAGGAAAAGCACTTGCATTAATAAATGGAAGAACTTATGTAACGCCAGATGATATAAAGGCATTAAGTTATGGAATATTGAGACATAGAATTTCTTTAAGCTTTGAAGCAATTGCTGATGAGGTAAAAGTTGAATCAATAATAGATGCAATAATTGCTTCAATAAAAGCACCATAATTTGTGTTAGGAGAAAATTAGTATGAATATGAAATATATTACAAAAATTAAAGCTAATCTTTCTATATATACAAAGAAAAAGACCTCAAATATTTTAGAAGGTTCATACAATTCAATTTATAAAGGGAAAAGTATGAATTTTGAAGATTTAAGAGAATATGTTATAGGTGACAATGTAAAAGATATTGATTGGAAAGCATCAGCAAGATCTAATAAGATTTTAATAAAACAATATATAGCAGAAAAAAAGCATAATATATTATTTATTATGGACTCTGGAAAAAAGATGTTAGCAGATACAAAAGAATTAGAGTCAAAAAAAGAAGTAGCATTAATGGCAATGGGAACAATAGCATATTTAGTAGATAAACATGGAGATTCTATTGGTGCAATTTATAATGGAGAAAATAACGTAAAGATGTTTCCATTTAAAACAGGTCTTTATAATATAGAAAAAATTTTGAATTCTTATGAAAAAGAAATACAAAAGGAAAATAACTTAGAAAATCTAATTAAGTATGTTCTTAAATTTATTAAAAGACGAATGATTATTTTTATAGTAACTGATATAGATGGAATGAGTAATATATCTGAAGAAACTTTAAGGAGACTATCATTATTACATGATGTAATGTTTATAAATATTTCTGATGCTTTTATGACAGGATATAATACTTTTGATGTAGATCAAGATAGTTACATAC
>CARBKU010000071.1 GCA_948946035.1 uncultured Clostridia bacterium | reverse complement strand
ACAAATATTTTTTAAAGTTTTCAACATCTTGCTTATTTACACTGTGTATTTGTGAATCATATCTTAAAAAGTAATGATATAATACATCTGGTACAAATGCTACTTTTTTTATTTTTGTATAACTGCTTGTCAAGAAAATCATATCATTAAATCCTCTAAAATTTAGAAATCTTAAATTCTTTACTTTTTCTAGTTTATAAATTTTGTTCCAAGGTGCAGGATTAATAAATAGCATAAAATCATCTTTATTGCTTATTTCTTTTACACTATTTCCAAAATTAGTCATATTTGTAGATACTACTTTCCCTGTATCTAAATCAATTCTTTCAAATCCACATACAGCCATATCAGCATTATTTTGTCTTGCTGTATTATATAACTTTTCTGCCCAGTTTGGCTCTACATAGTCATCTGTATCAACAAATGTAACATACTCTCCACTTGCTCTTTCTAGTCCATAATTCCTAGTTGTAAATTCCCCTCCATTTTTTTTGTGAAATGCCTTTACTTTATTTGGATATTTTTTAGCATATTCATCTATTATTTGTGGTGCAGAATCTGTTGACCCATCATCAACACATAATATTTCTATGTCTTGTAATGTCTGATTAACTAGTGCATCTAAACATCTTGGCAAATATTTTTCTAAGTTATATACTGCTGCTACAATTGATAATTTATATTGACTCATTTTTTCCTCCATATATTACTTAACATTCTTTTCTTTTAATGCTATGTAATGGTTTAAATCTTTGATTTTCTCATTTAATGTTGATATTCTTATATTATCAATAAAAGTTTGAATTAATAAAAATCCTATTATTATTAAAAATACAAAATTAACTGGTGCCATAAATCCCAGTTTGTATGATATCCATTCTACTACATTTGAAAATATGCTCATTACTATTAATACTATACTTCCTATCATCCATGTAACAGAATTTTCTACTTTTAATTTTGCTTGTTTTATTTTTGTAACACATAATAAAAATGATATTATAGAACATATTATTAATACAATTCTTAGTGTAAGTGTCATTTAATTTTCCCCCATTTTTATTTATTTTTTCTAGTTATTGCTCGTATAAATAAAATTGAAAAAAACATATTTATCATATACTGTGCTGATTTTATTGGATTTAAATAACTTTCTCCAAATTCTCTTTCTTTCATTTCTACTTGTACTTCTTTTATTTTCATTTTCTTTTTTAGCATATATACCAATGTGTCAGGTTCTGGAGTTAAACTATTATTTTTTACAAATTCTTCAATTGCCTTTTTATCAAATGCTCTCATACCAGAAGTAGGGTCTTTTATAGTTTTACCAGTTGTAATTTTTATTGCAACTGTTAATAATCTACTTCCAAGCATTCTCATACTTTTGGGTTTCTTCTTAGTTACAAACCTAGACCCTATAGCTATATTACAATTATCATTTTCAATTTCTTTAACCAAATCTTTCAAATATTTAGCCTCATGTTGCCCATCTCCATCGAATTGAATTACTATATCATATCCATTTTCATATGAATATTTCATGCCAACTTGTATTCCGCTTGTTAATCCATAATTAATTGGCAAAGATAATATATTAAATCCATTTTTCTCACAAACTTCTTTTGTATTATCTTTAGAACAATCATTAATAATTAAATAATCATAATCAGTTTTGCTAGTTAAATCTTTAATTGTTTTTTCAATATTTAATTCTTCATTATATGCTGGTACTATAATTAAAACCTTTTTGCCCATTTTTTTCTCCTTATCATGATTAAAATCATCTTTCCTTTTTTACATTACGCACAATAAAATTTTTTCGTTTTTATTTTAAGATGATTTTTTCCTCTGTCCCCAAAATCATCTAATTAATTTCATAAATAAATTGATTTTTTTCTTTTACTATATATTTGTCTGTTATATGGAATTCTTTTTTCATTTCTTCTGTTAATTCTGTGTTTGTAAAATAGTATTTTACTTTTAAGTCTTTTAAGTTTTGATATGTTAGTTCTGCCTCATATATGTCTTGTCCAAGTAGTCTGAATTCTGTTTTGTTACTTAAGATGATGTTTATGTGTGCAAAACGATTATATACTTCGTTATATTTTCCTTCTGGATCTACTATTTTTAACCAGTCAAAGTTTGGATATGTGTTAACTCCACTAATACAGTTGACTCCATTGGCAATTAGATATTGACCATTTAGGTTATGTCTTCCAATCCATATTGCATCTTTTTCTTCTTCTTTTATTTTTCTTATTTCTTTTGATATTTCTGTTTTATATATTACTTTTGTTCCTGATACTATTGGATTTACTGTAATTCCTGCAATTATTGCAATTATACACATTGTGTAACACCATGCTTTTTTGTTTCCTGTTATTAGGAAGTAAGTTATTGCATACATCATTATTGCTAAAATTTCTAATTTTATTGCTGTAAAAAAATCAGAATATTGTGATGATTTTGCTAATGTTATAGATAATATTGATATTATTAAAGATGTTATTATTGCTTGTTTTTTTGTTAATGGTGATTTGTTTTCAAATTTTTTTAGTAACATTATTGCTAATATTGTTCCTATTAATCCAGTTACTAAATTTGTTCTTTTGGTTGTTGAAAAATACATAAATGTAATTTTTGCTATTATTTTTCCTACTCCTATAAATTCCCAGATTAAGAAAAATGCATACAAAATGATAAGTGCAAGTAGTAATCCTTTGTTGTTATCCTCATCTTTTTTATAATTTTTAATATATGCTATTATTAGTATTGCTAGCCCTATAAATGGATAGATGTTTGCTGCTGGCTCACATGGGTTTATAATTTTGTCTGTATAAGGCAAGAATAAACAAACAAAATATGATATGAAGTTATTTATTGTGTAATCTCCACCTGTTTCAAATCTGCTTCCAGGATATACTGTTCCCATCATTACTTTTATGTCTTCCCATGATACTAGTATAAACCTTGCTATTAGTGCTAAAATAATTGTGATGGTTCCTCCCATTATTAGGTAATCAGATTTTTTTAGTTCTTTTCTATGTTTTATAAAATCATTTATCATAAAAATTGCCATTAAAAATGCAAATGGTACTTGAAATGCTGGATATAGTGTAAATGCAAATCCTGGAATTGTAATTATCATTCCTAATGCTATTAATAACTTTTTCCAGATTTTCCAATCTAAATTTTCCATGTAATATCCAAATAGTACTACAACTGCTAGCCCTAAAATATATCCTTCTACAACTGCTGTACTTAACCACCACATCATTGTTGGTGCTAATGCTAATATAATTGCTCCTGCTATTGATAATATTTTGTCTTTTTTGGTTATTTTTAATACTAGTTCTAATGATACCATTATTAATGCTATTATTTTTAGACACCACCAAAATGAGAATCCATATTCTGTTCCAAATAATAAGTATCCCCAGTTAAATGGTTTTGCTATTGATGTTATGTCCCATACTGGCGCTGCTGTCATTATCATGTTACAGTTTCCACTTGCTATATTTTCGTTGTATATTTTTAGCCCTTCTTCGTTTTTGGTTTGCCCTAAATTTATCATTGATGTTACTAGCCATTCATCTGAACGTATGGATTTTTCTTTTCCAAATATTGTGCTTCTGTATTCTGGCTCTCCTAAGAATGAACACCACATGTCTAATGAGGAAAAGTTTATTTTACATATTACTAATAGTGTTAATATTATTAGTGCTATGGGATATCTATATTTTAATAGTTTTTCTGATATTTTTTTTATCTGTGTATTGTATTTGTTTAGTATTGTATATATTATTGCTAATGCGTATATTGCATATATTGCTCCCATTCTTATTATTGATGCTTTGTTTATTTCTATTTTGCTAAAGGTTAATATCTCAATGATTATTGGGATTGCTAATAATATAATTGCTTTTACAATTTTATTATTTGTTATTGTTTTTATTTTTTCCTTCATTCTTTTGGAATTCCTTTCGCTCAGATTTTAAATTTTATAATATTTTTTACTTTTATACTCTACTCGCTCCCAAAGGTTTGTATTTATTATTTTTGCACTTGCCCCATTCTAAAAATTCTATAGAAAAGTTTTTTAAACTTTTCAAGAATTTTTGAACGGTTACCCCGGAACCGTTTAAAAATAATAAATACAAACCTTCTCGCGCTATTCGAAGTTTTTATTTTTATTGTAATTTTCTAACTTTTTAGATTTTATAATAATAGATGTTTTACTAATATATATTTGTTATTAATTATTAGTTTTAAATTGTACACAATTTAGTAGTTTTAACTTTATTTACAAATTAGGTTTCACTAAAATCTTAATTTATATTTTTCTATATTAAATTGAAATTATATTTTCAAAATTCAAACTAGTAGTAAACAGCGCTAATGATGTTATATATTTTTATTTTCGAACGACTCCAGGGTAACCGTTCAAAAATTCTTCGAAAAGTTTTACAAACTTTTCGTTAGAATTTTTAGAATGGGGCAGAGAGAAAAATAAAAATATATAACATCATGGGAGCGTCAACACACAGAAAACCTAATCATACATCACAAATTTACTAAATATAAAATTATCAATTACAAATTTAAAAATAAAACTCATTTAATCAAGTATGACCTTTTCTTGTTTAATCTCATATTGGTCAGAATCAATCCTTAAATTAATATTATAATATGGGTCTCCTTTTTTCTTATAATCTCCCCACTTCTCATAAAACAAATCAATTTCACCTTGGAAACGTTTTTGTTTTTCAGGAGTATCTTCAGCACCTCTTGACTTTGATTCATAATGAATCAACTCTACAAAAGGATTATAAATAATCAATTTACCAGATTTAATAACCTTTAAACAAAAATCAATATCATTAAAAGCAACTGCAAAATTCTCATCCATAAAATCAACTTCTTCATATACAGACCTTTTAGCCATCATACAAGCAGCAGTAACAGCACTTAAATTTTGAATATGACTTTCTCTAGCAAAGTATCCATGTGCTGTTTTATAAAGTCCCTTAAACACATGACCTGCAACACCATAAACTCCAATTATAGCTCCAGCATGTTGTATTGTTTCATCAGGGTAATACATTTTAACTCCTACAGCACCAACATCTTCTCTTTGGTTCATACCTAACATTTTTTCTAGCCAATCTGGTGTTAACAATTCAGTATCATTATTTAATTGAACTATATATTCTCCATCAGTATTTTTTATTCCATAATTTATAATTCTAGCATAATTATAACCTTTATCAGGATAATATATAACTTTAACTTTATCTTCTTTTTCTATTTCCTTATAATAATCGAAAATAGATTGTTCTGTACTATTGTTTTCTATAATTACTATTTCGTAATTTTCATAAGTTGTTAATTTTAAAACAGAATCTACACATTTTTTTAGTGTTTTTGCTTCATTATAGTTTGGAATTAATATTGTAATTTTAGGATTTCCATTTACTTTATAATCTATTTTATAAGTACCAAGTGTTGAACCATGTGTTACTTCTCCTTCTAGTCCAACTCTTTTTAAGTGATCTTGTAAAACTGATATTCCTGCTTCAAAAGCATATGGTTTTGCATTTCCTCCTGCTTTTGCAGTAGACAATTTATGAACTCTCCAATGGTATAAAATTTTTGGAATGTGTTTTATATTTTTTGCAATTTCTGCCATTCTTATAATTATGTCATAATCTTGTGCACCATCATATTTGCTTCTCTCTCCACCCAATTTTTCCATTAAATCTTTTCTAAATACACTAAAATGACAAATATAGTTATTTGACCTTAATGTATCAATCGCAAAGTCTGGTTTAAAGTGTGGGTCAAATCTTGGTTTGTCCATTGTTGTAATTTTATCTTCATCAGTATAAATGAATTCAATAGTAGGGTCTTCATTAATTGCTTTTACTACTTCATATAAACAATTAATTGGTAATAAGTCATCATGGTCAAGAAGTGCTATATAATCTCCTGTTGCATTTTTTAGTGCTTCATTAGTATTTCCAGCAATTCCTAGGTTTTTTCCTGTATAGTTATATTTTATTCTTTCATCTTTTTTACAGATTTTTTCTATTTCTTTATTTTTTTCTGGACTACCATCTTCTAAACAAAGTTCCCAATTTGAATACGTTTGGTCAATTAGATATTGTACTAATTCTTCAAAAAAGTTTATTGGTGTATTATACATTGGAACTAGTATACTAATTTTAGGAGAAATTTTAAATTCTGTTTTTCGTTGCTGTTCTAATTCCTCAGTAGTTGGGTCATTAAGTTTCATCCAAATTTCATATGGTGTAACTGTAGTACCATTTTGTACATTATTTGTTATAATATTCCATGTCTTTTTTAAACCATTGTTTTTTAATGACCAAAATAATTTTTTTATATTTTTAGGTCTTAATCCATGTATAAATAGGTTTATTTTTCTTAATATTATTCGTACCTTTCCTCCTTCTGGAAAAAGCTTATCTCTTAATCTAACACTCATTTATATTTCTTCCTTTCTTTTAGTACTATTTTAATTTTTTCATTAGTTTTTAGCTCCTAATC
>CARBKU010000070.1 GCA_948946035.1 uncultured Clostridia bacterium | reverse complement strand
TTTTATATTGAAGATAGAAAAATAGATTATTCAAGCATAGCAGAATGGCTTAATAAAGAATATTTTGTTGGAGAAGATAAAATAGAAAAAGCAGAAGAACTTATAAAAAGCAATAAAGAAAAGCTAGAAAAACTAAAACTAATTATAGCACAACAAGAAATAGAATATCTATCAAAAGAAAAACAAATATCTACATTTTTAGAATGTAAAAAAACTTTCTTTGGAAAATTTAAATACTTTTTTAAATATAGTGGAAAAAAGAATAAAGGTAAAATGAAAAATGGTGTCGATGACCTTGATAATTCATTAGAAAAGGATGAAGATGACGAACCAATTAAAACAAGGAAGAAACCTAAAGACAACTACACAATTGAAGACATTGTTGACTTATATAAAAATTTAGAGACAAATGAAAACGAACTAAAAAATATTGTTATGGACATCAATTCATTAAAACTAAAAAATAAAAATATGCAAAAGAAAATAGAAAACGCAATAGCATTTATTGAAGAAATAGATAGTCATAAAAAGAGTATTTTTGAATTTTGGAAATATAGTAATAAAGACGAAGTAGCAAGCTTACCAGAGGGAGAAGAAGAAGAAGTTAATGTTATAAAGAAAATTACAAAAGTATTTGATTATGAAGAAGATATTGAAAAGTTAGGAATTGAAATGGATAAGTCACAAAGAAGATTCTTATCTAAGGAAGAAACAGATAGTATATTCCTAACAACAACAGATGTTATTGACATATTGAACAAAATTAAAAATAATGATGTAACTCCAAAAGATATAGAAAGTAGTTTAAGAGATTTAAAACTTCAAGCTAAAAAAGAAAAAATATTACTAGATAATGAAGAAGTTGATATATTTGGAGGAGCTCTACAGGACAATACAAAAGTTTCAAAAATAAATAACAAAAAACATAGAGAAGTACCAAAAGATAAATTTAATATATTAGAAATTAATAAAAACACTAATCAAATTGGATATAAACTAACTTTAGAAAAGAAAGTGGAAACTATAAAAAAAGCTTTAACAAAAGTTTCAATGCCAGAAGATGTGCCAGTTTACAAAGCAATTATTAATGGCAAAATAAATAATAAAAATATTAATGTATTTAATATTAATCCTGAAAAAGAGTTAAAAGAAGTTTTAAAAACAGAGGCTAATCAAATTAATTTTTATAAGATTAATTTAAAAGAGGGAATAAATGCAATTTCTTATACTAATTGTATTTTCTATGATAATCAAAATAAAACACTCCCTATTGGACAAGATTTATCTACTAATATTTTAATCGATGTATCAAAAATAAAAATTAAATTACAAAATAAGAAAATATTTAATATTGTAGATTTTGATGATCCAAAGGATGACTTTACTACTTTAAATATGAAAACAATTTGCCTTTTTGAATATGATATAGTATAAAAAATACTAACTAGTAACACAATCCCCTCCATCTCATATAATTAATTATATGAAATGGAGGGGATTGTGTTGAAGATCTTAAAAAAAATTGTTATCTTTAGTATAATCATAACATTAATATTCTACATTAATACTAGTTCAGTAGTATATTCATTAACTCCTAGTTCGGAGCCAATTTATGAAGGAATAGATGTTAGTGATTGGCAAGGATACATAGATTACAGTAGTGTAAAGGCAAATGGAATAGAAGTAGTTTATATGAAATCAAGCCAAGGGAGTAATATAAAAGATCCTTATTTTGACATAAATTATGAAAATGCAAAGGCAAATGGACTAAAAGTTGGCTTTTATCATTTTTTAACAGCAACTACAACAACAGAAGCAGAACAACAAGCAAGATTTTTTGCTTCGGTTATTGCAGGCAAAATTCCAGATTGTAAATTGGCAATGGACTATGAAGTATTTGGTGGAGTGAGTGTAGACGAAATAAATAATATAGCAGAAGTGTTTTTGGAAACTGTAAAAAGATTAACTAATAAAGAAGTTATTATATATAGTGACTTAAGCAATGCAGAAAGTACATTTGGTCGTGAACTAGCACAAAATTATCCACTATGGATTGCTTATTATGGTAATTATAATGAATTAGCTGATATAAGCACTAACTGGGAAACATGGCAAGGAGTTCAATTTAGTGACAGAGGAATAGTATCAGGAATTAGTGGAAGTGTAGATAGAGATATTTATACAAAAGAAATATTTTTAGGGGAAACCTCAGAATTACCACAGGTAGATAATGTTAGTGAAACAATAAATACACAATCAATATTTTATACAGTACAAACAGGAGATACTTTATCTGAAATAGCTAAAAGATATGGAACAACAGTAGAAGAACTTGAAAGTATAAATAATATTGCAAATCCAAACTTGATATTTACAGGTCAACAAATAAGAGTATTAACAAATTCTACTACAAATGGCAATGAAACTAGAGGAACAGGAAGTATTGTATATACAGTGAAATCAGGCGATACATTGTCACATATAGCTAGTGCATATGGTGTAACTGTAGCGCATTTAGTTGAGATAAATAATATACAAAATCCAAATTTAATATATCCAGGTCAAAAAATAAGAATTACAGAAAGTAAAAGTACAACTTTAAATGAACCAGTAAAACAAAGTTCAAAAGGATATACTTATATAGTAAGAAGAGGAGATACACTTTCACAAATAGCAAAAATATATGGGGTGTCTGTACAATATTTAATTACAAAAAATAATATACAAAATCCAAATTTGATATATCCAGGTCAAATAATAAGAATTTAATTTCTGTTAGTAGAGACGGAGAATTTTGGCAATAATTTATATAATCTACTCGCTCCCAAAGGTTTATAATTATATTTTATTTTCACTGCCCATTCTAAAAATTCTAAAGAAAAGTTTTTAAAACTTTTCTAGAATTTTTGAACGGTTACCCTAGAGTCGTTTTAAAAAATAGAATTATAAACCTTCTCGCGCTATTTAAGTATATTAATATTGCCAAAATTCTCCGTCTCTACTGGCATACTGATATTAGCTTCTTAACAAATCTACCCATTTGTAAATAACACGTTTTGACATTGTAAATAAATTTATTTGTTCAACATTATTTTTGGCGACAATATTAATTGTTGACAAAGGTTCTCCGATTTAGAGTAAAAGTGACGTCACCCAATTTTTGACCACCTGTAATAGGAGCAGAAATGTTTTCTTTTAAGTTTAAGGTTTGTTCTATATTTTTATCATTTCCTTTTTCCATTAATGTACCAGCATTTTGTTCATAAATTGCATCAACATTTGATATTGTACCTTTATTAACTGAAATATTTTTTACAAGTTCTCCCTTTTTTCCAAATTCTTTAAATGAGAAAGTATTAAATCCATAGTCTAACAATTTTTGAGCTTCTGCAAATCTAACTTTTGTTGAAGGAGCTTTCATTATAACTGCTATTAAAGATAAACTATCACGAGTAGCACTAGCTGATAGGTTATATAATGCTAAACCAGTAGAACCTGTTTTTAACCCAGTTGCACCTTTATAAGTCTTAATCAGTTTGTTTGTATTTGATAGTCCAGATTTTCCATCACGAAGTGAATCCATCCAAATTGTTGTATATTTTGTAATAGTTGGATGATTGTTTAATAATTCTTTAGACATTAAAGAAATATCATAACTTGATGTTACATGCCCATCTTCATCTAATCCATGACAATTTTTAAATGTAGTATCATTCATTCCAAGTTCTTTTGCTTTGTCATTCATCATTTGAACAAATGCTTCTTCTGAACCTGCTAAATATTCTGCCATTGCTACAACACAATCATTAGCAGATGCTACACATATAGCTTTTAGCATTTCATCTACTGTTAAAGTTTCTCTAGGGTCTAACCAAATTTGTGATCCCCCCATAGATGAAGCATTTTCACTACAAGGTACAGAATCTGTTAATGAAATTTTTCCATTATCTAATGCTTCCATAATTAATAAAATACTCATAACTTTGGTTACAGATGCGGGTCTTAATTGTTCATGTATGTTGTGGGCATATAAAATTTGTCCTGTTGTTTGCTCAATTAGTATAGCAGATGCTGACTCTAAGTTTAAAGAATTGTTTTCTGTTTGTTGGCTATTTGTAGGGCTACTAACAAGATTAGCATTTGATATATTTTGACTGTTTGAATTTGGACTTGTAGATGTTTCGATAGAATCTGATGTTGTTGACCATACATAGATTGAATCTGTGTCACTTGCAAAACAAGGCATATAGAAAAGTGATGTAAGTATCAATATTAAAAGTATTGAAATTATAAATTTATATTTTTGCATAAAAAACCTCCTACTTTTTTTATATTGTAGGAAAGTTCTCCCTGTGGGAGGAGTTTCCGTACAAGAGAAATATTGAGTTTATTAGAATTTCTAAGCAATTACCATTGCATAGAAATTCTTAAAACTCTTTTTTACAATATATGAAAATTCTTTATAAAAAAGAACATATTAAAAAGTTATTTTTACTATAATATCTTTTATTTTTTGTATAATAAAAATAACAAGCAAATATACTACAAAAAACAATAAAATTTTAAAAACAGCATACCAAATAAAATTCTCAAAAGAGAAATTAAAAACAGAAGTAATAAAAAAGCTTACAATACTTGCAAAAATAGGTAGAAAAATATATCTTTTTAAAGATATATGGAAATTAATCTTTTTTCTTAACTGAAAACTACTAATTGTAAAATTTAATATTTCACTAAAATAAATACTAAAAATATAGCCTTTTATACCTAATATTGGAACTAAAAAGTAAAGAATAGCAATAGTAGAAATTAAATCTAAAATATTGCAACACATAACCTTAAAGGATTCATTAACACCTTTTAATAGGCTATCAATAATTGTATCAATATACATAAAAAATACTAAAGGAGACAAAATTTTAATCCAAAAATCACAATTCAAATTTTGGTAAATCATATAACTGATTTCTGAAGAATAAAACCACAAACAAGTTCCAATACCAATAGAAAATATATAAGCATTTTGAAATATTTTTTCACAAACAGTTTTTATACGATTATTATTATGTCCTGCTAAAAGTCTTGAAAATTCTGGAACAAGTAAAGATGAAAAAGAATTAATAAATAAACTAAAAAATAATAAAATAGGCATGGCCATACCATTTATTGTTCCATAGTTTGAAAGTGCTAATGAATATGAAAGACCAGATTTTTCTAAACTAATAGGTATAAGAAATTGCTTAAAAGAAGAAAGCCCAGAGCGAATATATGAAGTAATAGCTACTGGAGAAGAAATTTTAATAATTTCTTTTTTAAAATTAGAACGGCAAGAATTAGAAAAAATAATTTTTCTTCTTTCTATATAATAAAAAATGATATTAAGCACAAAAGAAGCAATTTCTGAGATAACATCTGCTAATATAAGTAAATTACAAATATTGTTTATATCATTTGAAAAGTAAAATTTTAATAAAATAATAGTTGAGATCATTTTAACTATAAATTCTATTACTTGTGAAATAGAATTTTTAAAAGCTTTTCCAATAGCAGTAAAAAAACCTGAAATTACTGATGAAATAGCAATAAGTGGTAGCCCAAAAGCCATACTAAAAATAGGTGATGGGCTAATCTGACCTTTGAAAAAAAACTGGCTAATAGGGTTAGCAAATAAAATTAAAAAAAACATTCCTAAAAAGCCCAAAAAACTTGCATAAATAATACAAGTTTTTACTGTTTTTATTCCACAAGAGTAATCTTTTTTTGCAAATCTTTCTGAGACAATATATGTACATGCTAAACCTAAGCCAGATGTTGCAAAGGTAATGGCAAATAGGTAAACTGACATTACAAGTCCAAAAACACCAATTGTTTCTGATCCAACTTTTTTTGCAATATAAATATTAAAAATAAATCCTACACTTTTAATTAAAAGTGTAGTAATTGTTAATATAATTCCATTAATTATAAATTTTTTTGACCTTCTCAAAGTTATCACCTTTTTATAATTTATGGAAGAAAAAGTAAAAATATGATAAATCTTATGATTGTGGTATTAAAGAAATTATATTAACTGTAACATCAGATTTAGAAGCTTTAGCTTCTATTTTAATAGCATTTCCAGTTCTATTTACAAACTTTAAATCATAACTACCATACGCAACAGCTGCATCTTTACCTTTAGCAACATATGGAACATTATTGCTATGTTCATGTCTTTCAGTAACTATAATAGAAGGAACAGCTAAAACAGCATTATATAAAGTACTGCTTATTTGACAATTTCCTCCACCTAATCCTTTTTTCTTATTTCCTTTATTGTCAAAAATATCAGCTTCTTGATAACCTTTACTAATAGTAGAAGGACCTATAGTATTACAAAAAGAAAATGTTTCTCCATTTTGTATTGTTGTTCCATTTAATTTATCACAAGTAATATTAACATTGTTTTGTCTGGCACTATCTTGAGAATATATTTTTGTTGAAAAGGTTGAAAGTTGTTGTTCAACTATTTTTTTATCAGATATACCTACTCTTTGATTAGATGATTGTTCATTATTACTTGTTTCATTTT
>CARBKU010000069.1 GCA_948946035.1 uncultured Clostridia bacterium | reverse complement strand
CAATATTACAAAGTACGCTGTAGAGAATTCAAGAGTTTATATTGATATGCAAGAAAATAATAATGATATTAAAATTAGTATGAAAAATATTTCTAAAGAAAAATTAAATATTAGTAGTGACGAATTGATGCAAAGGTTTGTTAGAGGAGATAAATCAAGATATACAGAGGGAAGCGGACTAGGTTTATCAATAGCTCAAAGCTTAACACTATTACAAAAAGGAAAATTTGATATAATAATAGATGGAGATTTATTTAAGGTAGAAATGACTTGGGAGAAAAAATTGTAATATGAAATTTTAAATGATTTCCACAAAATAATTGCAATAATTGTAATAAATGTGATATAGTAGTAAAAAAGAAAAAAAGAGGGTAGTAAAAATGTTAGAAAAATTTTTGAAAAAATCTGGTTGGACAGACATAGTTTTATCATTAATATTTGTTTTATTTGGAATAATGCTAATTGCAAATCCAGGGGCAATAGTATCATTTATTGCAATAATATTAGGTATAATATTTATCATATTTGGTGTTCTAAAACTAATAGAATATTTTAATTCAAATAGAACTAATAGATACATGTTAGCAATAGCAATTGTAGCAATAATTGCAGGGCTAGTAATAATGAATTGTGCAGATATAATATCATCTATATTTAGAATAGTAATAGCAATTTGGATTATATATAGTGGTATAATGAATCTACAAACAGCAATTATATGGAAAGACTATAAATCAAGATTATGGCTAACAAGTTTAATATTATCTATAGCAATTATTTTAGCTGGAATATATATATTAGTAAACAGTGGAGCTATTTTACAAACAATAGGAATAATTATTTTAGTATATGCAATTGCAAATATTATAGAAAGTTTAATTTTTATTAAAAAAGTTAATAATTATTTAGGATAAAAAAGCAATAATTATAAATATAAAAAAATAGAAGATTTTGTCATAAAGTTTTTTGAATTCGACAAAACTTCTATTTTTTTGCTATTGGAAAAAAATGTAAAAGATATTATAATACAAAAAGAAAAACATAAATTGATTTATATCTTGGGAAGGAGATAGAAAATGGAATCAAAATTTTATGAAAAGGACAAGCTTCTAATTTTTAAAATTACAGATGAAATTGATGATTATAGTGTTCAAAAGATAAGGGGGAAAGCTGATTATGAAATTGAAAGATATATGCCTAAAAAAGTTATATTTGATTTTGATAGTGTTACTTTCATGGATAGTGCGGGTATAGGTCTAATTATAGGTAGATACAAATTTGCTAATATGTTAGGAGCAAAATTAGAAGTAACTAATTTAACACAAAGTGTTAAAAAAATATTTGAAATGAGTGGACTGTTACGATTAATACCAATAGCGCAAGAAGAATCATTAATACAAAATTAACAACAAAAGTAAATTAAATAAAAAGGAAAGGGAAAATCATGAAAGAAATTTATGAAAATGAAATGAAATTAGAATTTATAAGTAAATCTGTAAATGAATCATTTGCAAGAATATCAATAGCAGCATTTGCCTCACAGCTAGATCCAACAATAGAGGAACTAGCAGATATAAAAACAGCGGTATCAGAAGCTGTTACAAACTGTATTATACATGGGTATGAGGACAAGCAAGGTATTGTAAAGGTAATAGCAAGATTAAAAGAAAACAAAATAATAATAGAAATATCTGACCAAGGAAAAGGAATAGACAATATAGATGTTGCAAAAGAACCACTATATACAACAAAGCCAAATTTAGAAAGGTCAGGAATGGGATTTACTATAATGGAAAGCTTTATGGACAAAATAGAAATTGAATCAATTTTAGGGTTAGGAACAAAAGTTACAATGGAAAAGGAAATAAAATTGAAAGAAGAAAAACAAGAAGAAGATTTTGAAATGTTAACAAATAAATAAAAAGAAGTGGGTGAAATATGTACAAGAATGATATAGATTCAATAAAAAAAGCCCAATTACGGAGATAAAGAAGAATTAGAAAAATTAGTTCAAGAAAATAATGGATTAATATGGAGTATTGTACGAAGATTTAATGGAAGAGGATATGAACTAGAAGATTTATACCAAATTGGATGTATGGGTTTTATTAAATCAATAAAAAGATTTGACACAAATTATGAAGTAAAATTATCAACATATGCAGTACCATATATGATAGGAGAAATAAAAAGATTTATAAGAGATGATGGACCAATAAAAGTAAGTAGAAGCATAAAAGAATTAGGAATAAAAATAAAAGAACTGCAAAAAGAATATATAATAAAAAAAGGCAGAGAAATTACAATAGAAGAAATTGCAAAAGAGTTAAAAGTTGAAAAAGAAGATATTTCTTTAGCATTAGAATCTACAAACTATGTGGAATCTATAGAAAATGCAAGTTATACCAATGAAAAAAATGGAAATCAAATTAGTTTATTAGAACAAATATCAACAGGAAAAGATGAAGAAGAATTAATAGCAAATAAACTAACAGTAAAACAATTAATAGATGGATTAGAAAAAAGAGAAAAAGAAGTAATAATGCTTAGATTCTACAAAGAAAAAACGCAAACTCAAGTTGCAAAAATACTTGGAATAACTCAAGTGCAAGTATCAAGAATAGAAAGAAAAATATTAAATAATATGAAATTACAATTAAGTTCATAAAAATAAAAAAAAGAAGAATACTAAAAAAGAAGGTTAGAATATGAAAAAAATACTAATTTATTTTTTTTCATTTGTGTTTATTTGTTTTATATTGCCAGCTCTTTTATCAAAAAGAGATATTACAACATCAACTGAAGAAATTGATAATAATAGTGAAATTAAAGAGGAACAAAACAATTCGGAAGTAGAAGAGGAGAAAAACAATTCAGAAGTAGAAAATGAAAAATATAGCTATAATAACTATGGGACAATTAAGCTATTGCATCAAAAAACAGGAGAAGTTCAAGAGGTTTCATTAGATGAATATTTATGTAATGTGGTATCAGCAGAAATGCCAGCAGATTATGAAATAGAAGCCCTAAAAGCACAAGCAATTGTTGCAAGAACTTACACAATTTATAAAATACAAAATAACAAACATAGTAATGCAGACATATGTGATGACTCAACTTGCTGTCAAGCATGGGTATCAAAAGAAGATAGATTTGCAAGATGGGAAGAAGGTAAAAGAGAAACTAATTGGCAAAAAATAGAACAATGTGTGAATGAAACACAAGGAAAAATAGTTACATATGACAATAAGCCAATAAATGCTTTTTTTCATGCAAATAGTGGTGGAACTACAGAACTTCCAGTAAATGTGTGGGGAGGTTCAGGGTTTCCATATTTACAAGTAGTGCAAACATCAGGAGAAGAAGGATATAATCAGTATAGTTCAGAAGTAGAATTAACTAGGCAGGATTTATTAAGTAAATTAAAAGAAAAGTATTCTAATATACAAATTAATTTTGAAAATGATGATGATATAAAGATTTTAGAATATACAGATAGCGGAAGAGTCAAGACAATTAGGTTTGGAAATCATGAACTATCAGGAGTAGAAACAAGAACTTTATTATCACTGAAATCAACAAATTTTGAAATTAAAAAAGAAAATGATAAAATAAAATTTTCAGTAAAAGGATATGGTCATGGTGTTGGAATGAGCCAAACTGGAGCAGATACAATGGCAAAACAAGGGAGTAATTATGAGGATATTATAAAACATTTTTATGTTGGTGTAGAAATTAAAGATATAAATTCTTTATAAATGTATAATCTTCTAAAAATAGGAAATACTTCTAATAACTAATTAATAAAGGAGGATTATATGAGAAGAGATTCAAGACAAAAAAGAAGCAAATCAGTAAATGATAAAATAATTATGTATAGTGGAGTAGGAGTTGTTATTCTTGCTATTATTGTTGTTGCATTAGTAATGTATAACAAAAATTTAGGTGATGATATTAAAGATGAAACTATGTCATTAGAAGAAATGGCCAAAATTACAGGTAATTATACAGATAATTCGGAAAGTGCAAGTACAGAAATTGGTAAAACTGTAGAAGAATCTAAAAATGAAATGGCAAGAAATTCTGTAAATCAAATTAATAGCAATATTTTTGCAAATAATACAACAAATAATACAACTAACATAAATAATACAACATCTAATACTGTAAATAATACTTCTAAAAATACTACAAAGAATGTAAATAATAATACTTCAAAAACTAATGCTGTTGTAACAAATACAAATGATAATAAAAAAACAGAAACGCCTAAAAAAGAATTGGAGTTTCAAAAACCTGTTGATGGAGAAATAGTAAGAGAGTATGCAAAAGATAATCTTATCTATTCAGAAACTTTAAAAGAGTGGACAACCCATGTTGGAATAGATATAAAAGCTGATAAAACTACAGTTGTTAAATCTTCTGAAGCGGGAACTGTTAAGTCAATTAAAAATGACCCAAGATATGGTCTTACAGTTGTAATTGAGCATGATGATGGTTACCAAACTGTTTATGCTAATCTTTTGACTTCTGAATTTGTTGTTGAAGGAGAAAAAGTTGATAAAGGACAAAGTATAGGGACTGTAGGAAATACTGCTGTATTTGAAAGCGCAGATGAGCCACATCTACATTTTGAGATACTTAAAGATTCTATTCAAGTAGATCCTTGTGTTTATATAAAATAAATAAAAAACTAAAAGTGTTGATATAGTGTATCAATATTTTTAGTTTTTTGCTATTAGGCCCCTCTCAAAGCAAGCCCCAAGATTCTCCAATTTGTTAATTTAAAAATTTGTATTATAATTTCACTTGCATTCATAATTTCATAAATTTATTATTGCGGATTTAGATTTAAGAAATTGATATAAAAAAAATACCAAAATTCTCTATTCGAAATAAAAAATTCGCATAGATGTGAATTATAAATAAAAAATATGTAAATAATATAAAATATTAAAAAAATGTTGAAATTTGTGAATATTATATGATATAATTTAAAATGTTTGAAAAGGGAGGAATTTAAATGAAAAAAGATTTGAGAAAAACAAAAATAGTAGGAACAATAGGGCCAGCAAGTGAAAATAAATTAGAGGAATTATTTAATGCTGGGTTAAACGTAACAAGAATCAACTATTCTCATGGAAGTTGGGATGAACAAGCAGAAAAAACAGAAACAGTAAGAAGATTAAGAGATGAATTAGACATTCCAGTATCATTGTTATTAGATATGCAAGGACCAGAAATTAGAACAGGAATGTTAGTAACAGGTAAAAACGAAAAAATAATATTAGAAGATGGACAAAAATTCACATTTGTCAATGAAGATATTTTAGGAGATAAAGAAAAAGTATCAGTATCTTACAAAGAATTATATAAAGATATTAAACCAGGAGCAAAAGTATTAATTGATGATGGAGCAATAGAACTAGTAGTTGACGAAATAGTAGGAAAAGACATTGTATGTACAGTAGTACATGGAAATGGTTTAGGAAGTAGAAAGACAGTTAACTTACCAGGAACACCAGTAAAATTACCAGCTTTAAAAGAAAAAGACATAGCAGATTTAAAAACAGCATGTGAACATGATTATGACTATGTTGCAATGTCATTCACAAGAAATAAAGATGACATAGATCAAGTAAGAAAAGTATTAGACGAAAATGGTGGAAAAGATATAAAAATTATAACAAAAGTAGAAAATGTTGAAGGATTAGAAAACATGGAAGAAATTGTTGAAACAGCTGATGTTCAAATGATTGCTCGTGGAGACATGGCAACTGAAACAGATTTTACAGAACCACCTATAATGCAAAAAAGATTTATCAAATTATCAAATAAAGCAAACAAACCAGCAATTACAGCTACACAAATGCTTGAATCAATGACACATAATCCATTACCAACAAGAGCAGAAGCAAGTGACGTTGCAAATGCTATATATGATAGAACAAGTGCTATAATGTTATCTGGAGAATGTGCAATGGGAGATTATCCAGTAGAATGTGTAAAAACAATGGTAAAAATAGCAAAAAGAGTTGAAGGAGAGATTGACTATTGGAGTAAATTCAAAAAGAATGAAAATATAGATATGTCTGGCCTAGAAATGAAAATAGCATATTCTACATGTGTTATGGCTATGAATATGCAAGCAGATGCAATTGTATGTTACACAAATTCAGGAGACTCTGCTAGAAGATTAGCTGGATTAGGTGCTGGATGCCCAATTTTAGCAATTACAGATAATAGAAGAACATATAATCAATTAGCTATTGTTTGGAACGTAACACCAATTTATGTTGAAAAACAAGAAAGTAATGATAAAACTCTTGAAGTTGGAATTGAAAAGTTAAGACAAAAAGAAATATTAGAAAAAGGAGATATGATAGTTATTTCAGGAGGAGCAAAAATGTTAGACACTGCAGAAGATAGCAGAATTATCGGTGGAATAGCAAAAATTTAGTTTCTTAAAGATGTTGACTTTGGGGATAGAGGAATAATGATTTTCCTCTGTCCCCAAAGTCATCTTGTTACTGATAATACTTTTACTAATATTATTCTATGAAAATGCTGATATATAAATATTTCTT
>CARBKU010000068.1 GCA_948946035.1 uncultured Clostridia bacterium | reverse complement strand
TATTTTTTCTATTGCATCTTCTATTTTTAAAGTTTCTTGCTCTCCTGTTTGCATATTTTTTAATGTAACTACATTGTTTACTATTTCATCTTCTCCTATTACTATTACATATGGTATTTGTAGTTTGTCTGCATATTTGAATTTTGCTTTTATTTTTTTATCTTCTAGGTAATTTTCTGTTTCTATTCCTGCATTTCTAAGTGCATTTCCTATTTCTAGTGATTTAGTTTGGTCTTCTACCATTGAAACTACTAATACTTTTGATATTGATTTTTTTGAAGTTTCTATTGCTTTTAGTTCATTTAGTTTATAAAATAACCTTGTAAGTCCTATCGATACTCCTACTCCTGGAAGTTTTTTGTCTGTATAATACTCGGCTAAATTATCGTATCTTCCTCCTGAACATATACTTCCTATTTCTCTGTACTCATTTAAAAATGTTTCATATACTGTTCCTGTATAATAGTCTAAACCTCTTGCTATACTTAGGTCTACTTTAAAGTTTGTGTCTGGAACACCAAAGCTTCTTATGTATTTTACTACTTGTTTTAATTCTTCTAAGCCTTGCCCAAATAGTTCTTCTGAAACTTCTAGTTTTTCTAATTTTTCTAACTTTTCGTCAGTAGTTCCATTTATTTCTATAAATTCTATAATTCTCACTATAGATGTTTTTTCTACATTCATCTCTTCTAAGCATTTTATTACATTTTCTTTTCCTATTTTTTCTATTTTATCAATTATTCTCATTATTTCTACAGAGTTTTCTTCTTGATTTAATTCTTCAAATAATCCATTTAATATTTTTCTGTTATTTATGCATATTGTGAAATTATTGAAGCCTAATTCTTTTATTGTTGTGTATATAACTGCTGGCATTTGGGCGTCATTTACAATATTTAGCTCTCCATCTCCTATTATATCTATATCACATTGATAGAATTCACGGAATCTTCCTCTTTGTGTTCTTTCTCCTCTATATACTTTTCCTATTTGGTATCTTCTAAATGGGAAACTTAAATTTCCATAGTTTTTTGCTACATATTTTGAAAGTGGTACTGTTAAGTCAAATCTTAATGATATGTCACTATCTCCTTTGTTGAAACGATAAATTTGTTTTTCAGTTTCTCCGCCAGCTTTTGCAAGTAATACTTCTGATAATTCTAATACTGGCGTGTCTAATGGCAAAAATCCATATTTTTTGTATGTGTTTTCTATTGTTGTTTTCATTTGATTAAATAATATTTGCTCCTCTGGCATTAATTCCATAAATCCAGATAATGTTCTTGGTTCTATTTTATTCATTTATATTTCTCCTATCACTATAAATTAAATTTAGAGGGATAAAACACATCCCCCCTAATTTTGTTATATACCAATTGCAATATCTATATGTGCAACAACATTGTCACACTTGGCAATTCAGGGAAAAATGGCATTCCTGAATTTTTATATTTGAACCATTTTTCCTTATAAAGGATTTTCATATTTTTGCTTTTTTTTGTTTTGATAGCCATCCTGTATCCGTATCTTGCTCTTTTTATGGAAATTTCCAAGTCCGAATTATCGCATAAAATAGCATATTCTTTTGTAATAATAATTTGGCTTCTAGTAAATGTAGCTATCTCCACAATTATTCTTTCTTCCCGTGTAATTATCAACTTATTCCCTTCATAATAAAATTGATACCCTTTTTGTTTCAATTGTTTAAATGATATTTTCATATATAACCTCCTGTGCAATACATTTTTGTTTTCATTACTAGTATATCACATATTATATCATTTTTCAATTATTTGGAGCCATTTCTAATATTTACCATTTTTTAGGCTTCAATTCCAAATAAATAGGTTTCTCATCTTCAATTCTAGTACTAAGGCCGTGACCTGGATAAACAATAGTATCATCTGGTAACCTCAAAAGTTTATTCTCAATAGAATCCATAATATCCTCTCTACTCGAAGTTGGCAAATCAGTTCTACCCCAAGTACCTCTAAACATAGTATCACCTGAAAACAAACAATGCTCCTTTTTACAATACAAAGAACTGCCACCTTTAGTATGACCAGGAGTATGAATAACCATAAACTCTAGCTCGCCCAAATGAATCAAATCATTATCATCAATTCTAGAATCCGCTTCCAACTCAATATTTCCAACACCAATGTATGGTGAAAGATTAATTTCTGGGTCATTTAATCCATCACTATCATCCCTATGAATCAAAACCTTACCACCACACCTATTTTTCAAATCAGTCACACCCAATATATGATCTCCATGGCAATGAGTCAAATAAATATATTTAAGTTTTCCATCCAAAATATTTATCATTTCAGCAATTTTATCCACATCACTTGCTGGGTCAATAACCATAATCTCCTTAGACACCTCATCAAGAACAATATAACAATTTGTTGGGTCACCAATCCACGTATTTATCTTAAGTTCCTTTAAAATCATAAACTTCTCCTTTCGACACACTGGGGACAGTCTTTGTTTGTTTCATCTTTTTTGTCGATTTTTATTAAAATTTGTAATATTTATATCTTTTTTGTCTTTTTTGTGAGACAATTAAAGACTGTCCCTATTGTCTCACAACCTCATACACACTGTCAACTTTTCTTATTGACGTTTGTACTTTATTTAATTCTTCTAAGCTTTCTACTTCTAATGAAATTTCTATAATTGCAATTCTTTCTTTTGTCGTTTTTGTGTTTACGCCCAATATTCTAGCCTTTGTTGTTCCTAATTCTTTTAATATATCTACTAACAATCCGCTTCTGTCATTTGAATAGATTTGTATGTCTGCTTGATATGTTGTCTCATTTTCATGATACCATTCTACATCAATCATTCTATTTTCTTGTGTTATTAATTCTTTTACATTTACACAGTCTTTTCTATGAACTGATACTCCTCTTCCTTTTGTTATATAGCCTACTATTTCATCTCCTGGAAGTGGATTACAGCATTTTGATAGTTTAACTAAACAATTGTCTATTCCTTTTACTACAACACCCGAACTAGATACATTAGCTTTTCTTTGTCTTGATTTTGCTAATTGTTCTATTTTTTCTTCAATGTTTTCTTCTTCATGTTCTTTTCTGTATTCTTGTAGCATTTTTGCTATTACTTTTACAGATGAGTTTGCTCCAAATCCAACTGCTGCATACATTTCTTCTATATTTTTGTATCTATATTTTTCTAACATTGTTTCTATATATGTTGTTTTAAATAAATCTTCATATGCAAAACCTATTCTTTTTAGTTCTTTTTCTATTAATTCTTTTCCCTTTTCAATATTTTCTTCTTTTTGTGCTTTTTTAAACCATGCTTTTATTTTATTTTTAGCACTTGAACTTTTTACAAATTTAAGCCAGTCTCTACTTGGTCCTTTTGAATTATCTGATGTTATAATTTCAACAATATCTCCACTTTTTAATGGGGTTATAATTGGCATCATTTTACTATTTATCTTACAACCTGTCATATGATGACCAATTTCTGCATGTATACTATATGCAAAGTCAATTGGTGTTGCATTTCGTGGAAGTACTTTTATTGCTCCTTTTGGTGTAAATACATACACTTCCTCTTCAAATAATTCTGTTTTTAATGTATCTAAAAATTCTTGTGGATCTTGCAATTCTTTTTGCCATTCCAATGTTTCACGTAACCATGCTAATTTATCTTCTTCAACTTTTACAGATTGTTTTTTTCCAAAATAACTTGCTTCCTTATAAGCCCAGTGTGCAGCAATACCATATTCTGCAATTCTATGCATATCCCATGTACGTATTTGCACTTCAAATGGTGTTCCCTTTTCTCCCAATAAAGTTGTATGTATTGACTGATACATATTAGGCTTTGGCACAGCAATATAGTCTTTAAAACGTCCTGGCATTGGACTATATAATTCATGCACTATACCTAATGCTGTATAACAATCTTTTACTGAATCTACTAAAATTCTAAGAGCAAATAAATCATAAATTTGGTCTAATGTTTTATTATCTCTTTTCATTTTTCTATAAATACTATATAAATGTTTTGCCCTACCAGTAACTTCTGCACTTATATGTTGCTTTTTTAATTCAACTCTAATGTCATCCATTATCTTTTCTATAAACTTTAATCTTTCATCTCTTTTTTTATTAATGCCCTCTACTAACTCATGATATTCTTCAGGATATAGATACTTAAATGATAAATCTTCTAATTCCCATTTTATAGAATATAAACCCAAACGATTTGCTAGAGGTGCATATAGTTCCATTGTTTCTTTAGCATTGGCAATTTGTCTATCTCTTTTTAAAAACTTTAAAGTTCTCATATTATGAAGCCTGTCAGCTAATTTTATTAATATAACTCTTATATCTTTTCCCATAGCTAAAAACATTTTTCTATAATCTTCTACTTGTTGCTCCTCTATAGATATAAACATCATATTACTCAATTTAGTAACTCCTGCAACCATTTCAGCTATTTGTTCACCAAATTCTCTACGTAAATCAGCATCTGTTACTGACGTATCTTCAACCAAATCATGTAACAAAGCAGCACATATAGTTTGTTCATCTAATCCTATATCTGCTAATATATATGCTACATTAAGTGGATGTATTATATATGGTTCTCCTGACTTTCTACATTGATCACCATGATTTATTACAGCATAATTATATGCTTTTAAAATTAATTTACTCTCTACTCTTCTTGCATGCTCTTTCCTCTTTGCAATTATATCTTGTATAGTTACCCCTTTTTGCGTATCTTGCAATTAAATCACCCCTCTTGAGACATGTGGGACAGTCTTTATTTGTCTCATTTTTTTGTCGAATTTTGAAAAATGCAATGTCTTTTTTATTTCACATTTTATTAAATTCTCTTATCTTTTTTATTTTCGACATCTTTCTACTATTTTCGTGCTACAAATAAAGACTGTCCCTAATGTCTCTAATATTAATTTGCATACTGTCAACACCATTAAAACTATTAATTTCTAGGACACCTACAACATCTACTTTATCTCCTATACGATAATCTTCTGATAAGTGCCCTATATTAAATCCTATTGCATTTATGATATTATTGTTATCTTTTAATGTTAATTTTAAATGCTTTCCTTCTGATAATGCTCTAATAGAGTCTATTTTTAGTTCTCTAAAAACAAATACTGGCATTTTATTTGCTTCTCCAAATGGCTCTAATATTTTTAAACTTTCTACCATTTCTTTGTTTATATCATTTAAGTCTATTTTTGCATCTATATTGATTACTGGTATAATTTCGTCTATTTTTTCTTGTTCAGCTACTTTTTCGAATTTTTTTCTAAATTCATCTAGCTTGTCTTCTTTAACATTAATTCCAACAGCCATACTATGTCCACCAAATTTTCCTATTAAATCTTGGCAATTTATTAATGCTTTATGTAAGTCAAAACCTGGTATACTTCTTCCTGAACCTTTTCCTACTCCATCTTCTTCAAAGCTAAGTAATATGCTTGGTTTAAAATACATATCTGTAATTTTAGATGCAACTATCCCTATTACTCCATGATGCCAATCTTTTCCTCCTACTATTATTGCTTTGCTATTTTCTAAGTTCTCTGTTTCGATTTTTTCTATTACTTCTTTTGATATTTTTTTCTCGATTTCTTGCCTTAATGTATTGTGCCTATTTAATTTTATTGTTAAGTCATTTACTTCGTTTATATTTTTTGATAACAATAATTGTAATGCCTCTTCTGCATGTCCCATTCTACCACATGCATTTATTCTTGGCGCTACCCCAAACGATATTGTATTTGAATCTATTTTTGAGTATCCTGATGAATTTATAATTGATTGTAACCCAATATTTCTTGTTTGTTGTACTAGCATTAGTCCTAATTTAGCTATAACTCTGTTTTCATCAACTAATGGTACTATGTCTGATATTGTACCTATACATACTATATCTAAATATTTTAAATATGTTTCTTCTTTTAATCCTAATTTTATCCCCATTGCTTGTATTAATTTAAAAACTACTCCAACTCCTGCTAGCTCTCTAAATGGATATTTGCTGTCTTTTCTTTTATTGTCGATTATCGCAATAGCTTTTGGAAGTTCATTTCCTGGCTCATGATGGTCTGTTATTATTGTTTCTATTCCTAATTTGTTTGCATATTCTATTTCTTCTAACCCAGATATTCCGCAGTCAACTGTTATCATTAATTGGCATCCTTCTTGTGATATTTTTTCAATTGCATTTTTGTTTAATCCATATCCTTCATTTAGTCTATTTGGTATGTATGTTGCTACATCTACCCCTATGTCTTGTAAAAAACTTTTTAATACTGTTATACTTGTTATACCATCTACATCATAATCTCCATATATTGTTATGTTTTCTTTGTTTTCTATTGCTTTTAGAATTCTATTTACTGCTATTTCCATGTCTGTTATTAAAAATGGGTCATGAAAATCGTTTCTTGTAGGTTCTAAAAACAGTTTTATGTCTTGTGATTTTATTATGTTTCTGTTTACTAAAATTGTAGCTAATAGTGAATTTATTTTATATTCATTTTGTATTTTTTTTATTTGGTTTTCATC
>CARBKU010000067.1 GCA_948946035.1 uncultured Clostridia bacterium | reverse complement strand
CATTTTTATTAGTTATTCGCAAAATTTTGTGTCTATATATCTATTCTAACACCATCCAATTTGTTTTTCAAGTTCAGGCAAATGTAGTATATTTCCGTTGTCTTGAATATGTTGCATATTCACTTTGACTTTGTACTAATTTTTTTGTTAATTGATTAATAGTATTTCCATTGTTAGCTGGTTCAACTTTTACAGAAATATTGATATTTCCAATATGAAATAGACTGTCTAACCAACTTACCCAAGTTTGTTCAGGATAAATAGTTAATACAAACATTCTACTAAATTTATTATAGCCACAAACTAGATAATCTCGTTTTTCTTGTAGTGCGTCAGGCAAAATAATGTCTGCAATAGTAGGAACATTATCAAATATGTTTATTTCTTTTTTCTTTTGTTTTCTGTTTTTTACCAACATATAGATTTTTCCCTCCTTCTTTTAATTTACTAATATTTAAACCAGAATTTTTGTTTAATTCTCTATAAATTAAATTATAAAGTTCGTCTTCGTTAAGTATTTCGCACATAATTTTTGCTCTTAATAGATTTCCTGTAAATGCTGTTGATTTTCTATTTAATTCTTCAATAGCATTTTCATATAGTCCATCATAAGAGATAATTGCATAGTTTTTTACAACTGATATTGTTCTATTTTCCATAAGGTTTTGTAGATATTCTATTAAGTAATCTTTATATTCCTTTATTTTAAAGCTATTTGCTTTATTTTCTTTTAGCAATGAGATTACTTTGCTAGTGTCTATAAATTCTGTTGTTGAAAAGAATTGAATTGGATAATCTATTGCTAAAGCTGTTTGGATCAGTACATTTTCAATTGCATTTTGTTCAGAATCCGAAAGCATATTGTAATCAATATTTCCAAGCCTAATAATATTAGAATATCTATTGCCTAAACAGATAATATTATCCTTAATTTTCATATCAAATATATCTGCTAGTTGTTTTTTATGACCTTTTTTACTTTTTTCTTTTGTATCATTTTTTGAATCTTGCTTAAGATTAGCACTTACATTCTTTTTCTTACGATTTAGATAAATTGCTGTACCAATAACAAAAGCAACAGTCAAAAATAGAAAAATAAACATTATAATCATTTGCTACACCTCTCATATACAAATTTTTTCTTACGAAAGATGTACTTTATGGCAAAATAAAAGAACTTATCAAAGTTCTGTTCACCAATTTTCAAAAAGCTACATAACAAGAAAAATGTTGCTATTGAGCTAATGAAAAATATTTTTATGATTAAAGGAATAGGCATTGCAAGTGTTCCTAAACTAGATGCACCTAGCATTATATAAAGAACTTGCCTTAAACTTAAATAACCTCCAAAAATCTTTTCTTCGCGTTTTATATCAAATGGCACTTTAAAAATTCTCATAATCTGTTACCTCCTAACTTCCAAGCAAATTGCCGGAATTATTAGTTGCAACATTTATGATAATACCTGCTATGATTAAACTTGCACCAAGTATAACGCCACCACCACAAATCCAAGCAAGTGATCCTATTGATTCAGCTCTTTTTTGTGGGTTATTAGCATTAGCAATCATTTTTATTGCTGCAACAACTACACTTGCAAAAATTAAAACACCACCTAAAGGCATTGCAATAGAGGTTATAACTCTTTTTATATTGTCTGTTGCTGTTTGCACCTCTGCTGTTCCAATACCTTCAGCAAAACAAACATTGCTTTTAATTGCTAATAATGTAATTGTTGTTCCTATTGTAGATAATTTAGTTAGTAAATGTTTTTTCTTTTTTGATAAATTCATAATTTAATCACTCCTTTTACAATTTTTTGAAGGACTAATTGTAAAAGAAACACTATTTTTAAATCAAATTCTTAAAATAGACAATAAAAAAAGGAATACATAGAAAAAGTATATTCCCAAACAGAAGGCACATTGAAGATGTTAAGAACTTTGACTTTATCTTTTGTGATTTTATCAAGCATCCTATTGAAAGCATAATAAGTGAAAATATTAACAATGTTACAAGTATTATTAACATTACCTTAAAGCCCACAAAAAAGATGTTAGATACAATATTTTGAAAATTATTCATATAATCATTTAGCATATTTTCAGCTCCTTTTAGGTATTATTGTTAGTATATTTATTGATAATAGACCTTTTGTAATAATTTAATAAATCATTTGGCGAATGTTCTTGTGCTAATATATATAAATTGATTAGTGTTTCTCTATTAACTTGTGCAAGTAAATTACTAAATTTGCTATTATATAAGTCGTAGAGAATATATATAATTTCTTTTAACATTTGGATTTTATCTTCTTGCATAATAGCCAGTATTTCTTGTGTGTATAAAAAATCTAGGCGATCCAAAATGTCATAGAATTTTGTTGAAATTTTTTTATTATTATTTATGATAAAATTAAATAAGTCATCTATATTAGATTTTATATTATTATTGGTGAGATTTTTTCATACCCACCTGTGAAATTTTTTTCGTACCTACCTACGAAATTTTTTTCATACCCTAAAGAATCGGTTAAAAAGATTTTTCTTTGAAAATTATTCTCAATAACAATTCTTATATAACCTCGTTCTTGTAATTTTGAAATTGCTATTTGTATTGCTCTACCAGTGCAATGATATAAATTAGCAAAATAATTATTAGTAGCAAAGCAATAACCTTCCTTATTAGATAAACAGGTTATTTCACCATACAATAATTTAGCTTTATCAGTTAGTTCGTCATCGTAACGCACAACTGCTGGAATAATAGCATAGTAATTGCTTTTATTTTCTTCATTCACTGTTTTTCTCCGTTTCTATAAAATTTCTATCTTCTTTTTTTCCTGCTAAAATACAGGCATATAAAAAGAGGCTAGTATTAGCCCCTAAAAATAAACCAATAAAAAATTGTATCATTTCAATACCTCCATATTTACAAACAAATTTATATTTTTTTAAGTTGGCGCGAATGAATTTTTACGCACCAGTTTTTAGGCGTACTTGCGCCAAGTTTGTAACTTTTATCAAATTTATTCAATATTTTTTAAACCTTATTAAATTATTTTAAATTTATATTTTTCCCTTTAAAGTATTGATTTTTCTCGAAAATCGCTATATAATAACTAAAATTAACTATTGGTGACGCCTCAAGATAAGGTAGCTCTTAATCTGGAGGTCCTCGGTTCGAAGCCGAGATGGCGCACCATACAAAAATTAAATCACTGTACAAAAGTGTTTTTATACTATAAGTAGTTCATATAATTTTTATAATTGTTAGTTCAAAAAAAGAATTAAAAAACATCTTTGCAGTAATAAGAGAAGTAGAAAAATATGGAAAGACAAAAATCAAGTAGTTAAATATAGTATTTTAAACTGTTTGACTAATGATAATTTGCTCTTAGGAGTTATGGAAAATATTCAATACTATAATATTCGATGAAATTACCACGAAAAAATGTAGAAAAGTATTGATTTTTTGGGTGAAATAGTTTATAATAAAATAGTGGATAATATAAAAAAGATAAAAGAAAGGAATAAAAATTATGAAAAAAATAGTAAGTTTAGTTTTAATGTTATTAACAGTAGTTTGTATTATGGGAAGTGTATATGCAGCTCCAAATTGTAATGTAGGTATAACTACTGAAAAGACAGAATATAGAAAAAATGATGAAATAGTGGCACAAGTTAGTATATCAAACATTCAATCAGAAAAAGGAATTATTGCATTTGGTGCAACACTAGAATATGATAAAGATAGCCTAACATTATTAAAAATAGAAGGTCAAAATGGATGGTCAAATCCTTCTATAAATAATGCAAATGGAAAGTTTGTAATGGATAGAAGTGATCGTGTAAAAAATAATGAAACATTATTAAAAATTACATTTAAAGTAAAAGAAACAAGTAAGCAAAATTTATCTATAACAATTAAGGATGTTAGCATAGGAGATGGAACTGCACCAGCAAAAATAAATGGAGCTGTTAGAAATATTACAATAAAAGAAGCTTCATCACCAACAACACCAACAAATCCAACAAATCCAGGTGGAGACGATAAAAAACCAACAACACCAACAACTCCAGGAACAGACAATAAAAACCAAACAACTTCAGGAACAGATAATAAAAATTCAACAATTTCAGGAACAAATAACAAAAATCAAACAACATCAACAAACAAAGGTACTACTAATAAAAATATTGCTACAAGTAAAGTATTACCAAAAGCTGGAACATCTAGCGTAGTTTCAGTAATAGTAATAGGATGTTTAGTAATTGTTTCAGTAATTTCTTATATGAAAATCAAGAAAATTAATAAATCAAATGACTTTGGAAAAAAAGATAAATAAATAAAAAATAGATATCAATAGTTGAGGTAGAAAACTTAAAAAGCTTTCTACCTCAGTAATTATTTAAATGTATAACTTTTGTGGCTACATTTTTTAAAAAAGTTTCATCATGTTCTACGAAAATAATAGTAGGTTTATATTTTAGTATAGATTCTTCTATTTGTATTCTTGTTAAAATATCGATATAATTAAGTGGCTCATCCCATATATAAATATTGGCTGATTCTGAAAAACTTTTAGCGATTAATATTTTTTTCTTTTGACCTTCACTCATTTGTTTTATATCATTTTCGAATTCAAAATTAGAAATTCCCATTTTAGATAACATAGCTTTAAAGATACTTTCATTAATTTGATTTTGAATTGCAAATTTTTTTAGTGTTCCATTTAAAGAATCAGTTTTTTGTGATACATAAGATATTTTTAGGTCATTTGCAATTTTTAGACTTCCAGTATACAGTATTTCATTTCTAATAAGTAGTTTTAACATACTTGATTTTCCAATGCCATTTTTACCAATTATTGCGATTCTATCTCCATTATTTACTTCAAATGATACCTTATTAAATATTGACTTACCATCATATTGTATTTGCAAATTATCAGCCATTATAAATGAATTTTTTCTATTTTCTGATGGAGTCATTTTTAAAGTATCATTTCTGTCTATATTATTTAATAAGTTAGATTTTTGTTCAATAGATTTTTCAATCCTTTTTTCAATTACTTTAGATTTCTTCATCATTTTAGCTGATTGATGACCTATATAACCTCTATCTATACTTGAACCAGAATTTGTAGTATTATATTTAATTTTTCTATTTTGTTTGACCAATTTGCAGTGTTTCTTGAGGCTATTTCTAATCTATTTATATCTTTAATTAATTTTTCATTTTGTATTAATTCAAAATTGTCCTGTCTATTTTTATTTTCTTGCCATGAAGAAAAATTCCCCTTTTGAATATCAATATTTGTATTATTTATAGAAATGATATGGTCTACAACTTTATCTAAAAAAATTCTGTCATGAGAAACTAGTATAAATCCACTTTTTTTATTCAAATATTGTACTAAATTGTTTCTTGTTTCAGTATCTAAATGATTTGCAGGTTCATCAATAAGCAAAAAATTGTTACCTTTTAGAAATAGACTTATTAAAAGTATTTTTATTTGCTCTCCTCCACTTAATATATTAAAATTTCTATAAAGAATTTCTACATCTGTATTTAGTAAATTTAATTCTTTAATAATTTCCCAGTCTTCTACATTTGGTGCAATTTCATATACTATATCTATTGCTAGTTTTTCTTTGTCCTTTATTTTGAATGGAAAATAATCAAATTCTACGTTTTTAGATATTGTTCCTTTGTATTCATATTTTTCTAATAATAGTTTTAAAAAGGTAGTTTTTCCTTTACCGTTTCTACCTATTAGTCCTAGTTTCCAATTTGTATCTATGTTAAATGATACATTTTCAATATGTTATTAAAACTTTCATTATATCCAAATGTTAAGTTGTTTACATTTATTAAAGACATTTTCTTCCTCCTTAAAGGTTAGTTGTTATGAAAATAATTATATCATAGTACAAATAAAAAAGAAACTCATTTCCCAATATATGGGAAATGAGAAGCAGGGTTTTGTTGCTTGTTTCATTGTTATTTTTTCTCAAAAGAGATTTGGTGTGGTGAATACACGAATCCCTTAGTTGACCAGTAAGTATACACTTCATAATTATTGAATCTTTGATAGAAAATCCAAATGTTTGTAATGAATTCATTACAGAATATTGGTGTATTGCACCCAGGGTTACTGTAGAACATAGCATCCTTAGGAGGAATATATTTTCCATGCCTCCAAAAAATGTCATTCAGAACTTTCTTATACATGCTATCTTCATCCTTCATTTCTATTACCTTTTTTAGTTTCTTATTCTCAGCTTTTATTTTCTTATTTTCAGTTTCAAGCTGTTCTTTTTCAGTTTCAAGCTGTTCTTTTTCAGTTTCAAGCTGTTCTTTTTCAGCTAAAAGATAATCATTTTTATCCTTCAAAAAAGAAATCTTCCATTCCCTCCATGAAGATAATGCCAATCCAGCTAAAACAAGAACTATTACTAAAAGTATTCTGATTTTCTTCATGATGATCCTTCCTACCTGCTTTTTTGCTAAAACTTAACTATATTATATCATAATTAACAATAAAAGTCAAATTATGTAAATTTGTCATGTGATTAATTTATGATAAGATCACCCTAAGAGAATATCTAATGAAAAGTTCACC
>CARBKU010000066.1 GCA_948946035.1 uncultured Clostridia bacterium | reverse complement strand
ATACAAGAAAATTGGTATAAAATTTCTTGTAATAGTGTTATAGGATATGTAAAGGCTGAAGCAACAAAAGCAGAAAATAAAGAAGAAAATGATAATATTAGAAAATCTAAAACAAAAGAAGAACTAAATTCTATACTAAGTTTTAATATGCAATTAAATCAACCAAGTGGGTTAACACTTGAACAATTTAAAAAAGTTTTATCAGACCAAAAAGATGTAAATAAAATTTTTGAACAAAATGCTGAATATTTTTATTATATAGAAAAACAATATAATATAAATGGAATATTTGTAGCAGCGATAGGAATACACGAAAGTGCTTGGGGAACATCAAAACTGGCAAAAGAAAAAAATAATTTATTTGGGTATGGTGCATATGATTCAAATCCATATAATGGAGCATATAGTTTTACTAATTATTCAGAAAGTATTGATTTATTAGCAAGAGTACTAGTCAAGTATTATCTTAATCCAGAAGGGACAAGCATTTACGGAAATGAAAAAGCAATAGGAACATATTATAATGGTACAACAATAAGATGTGTTAACACAAAGTATGCCTCTGACAAACAATGGGCTGAAAAAATATATTATTATATGAAATATTTATATAATAAATTGTAAAAAATTCTTGCTATTTTAAATAATTTATTGTATGATATAAAAGTATAATCATAATTAGAAAAAATTACCAGAAGGAAAAATGAGAAAGGGGCATAATAAATGAAAAAATCAATAACAATAGTTATGATATTAGCAATATTAATAGCAATATTCCTAGGTACCACTACAATTTATGCAGAAGATAGTGCGATAGATGAAAAAACAGAAAGCAAAATAGTAGAAATAAAAGACAATGCTGCTAAATCTTTAGATGATTATAAAATTAAATATGGTTCAGATGCATATGGAACAGTAGCATATATTTTAAACTTAGTTAGAATATATAGTATTCCATTATGTTTTTTAGGAATCGCATATGGTGCAATTCACCAATACATTATAGGTATCAGAAAATTAGATACATTAGAAAAAGGTATGGCGTTAATTGTAACATTTGTAACATTATTAATAATATGCCAAATATTACCACTAGCATTTGCTGTGTTTGTAAAATTTGGAAGGGGGTAACAAATGAAAGTTCTATTTGCTGTAAGTAATGAAGAAATATCAGAATCAATTGTAAAAAAATATCAAAAGGAGTACAAAGAGATAATTTCTTCTAAAAATGTCTATTACTTTAAAGCAATACTAAAAGAATTACAAAAAGACAAAACCTATGATAGGGTAGTAATAAGTGAAGATTTGGAGGCATTTCCAAATACACAATATGACCAAATAGACAAATTTATTTTCGAAAAATTGGATAGTATTAGTGATGAAGCTTCAAACATAAGAGGTAATGACATTCCAATTATATTAATTTGTTCTGACAGAAGGACAAAATCAGAACAACTATTAATAAAATTATTTGGAATTGGAATTTATGATGCAATAATTGGAAACGATAGAAGTATTGAGCAAGTATGTAAATTAATAAATAAACCACGTTTAAAAAAAGAAGCTAAAGTGTATTACAAAATAGATTCAGAAGAAGTAAATTATCAGGCAGAAAACGAAAATGACGTTAGTGAAATGGAAATACAAAACATAGTAGCACACTATAAAAGACTAGGAAAAAATGAAGAAAAATATGTAGAAAGCTTTGACAATATTGCAGCACAATATAATGATACACAATTAAGAATAATAACAAAATTCTTACCATTAAATGTTAGAGCAGTTCTAGAAGAAAAATCACCTAAATATCAACAAGTAATGTCATTTAACAACAGCATATCTGACAATTTAAGATATAAAGCAACAAAAGAAGAAAATAAAGGACCAACAGAAACTTTATTAAAGCAAGTAGCAAAAGAAACTCAAATGACAGAACCAATAGTAATACCATCTTCTGTTAACATTCAAGGAAGCAAAAAACTATCAAGAAATACTACAATAAATAATCAAACAGAAGCAAACGAATATCAAGATGGAACAAACAATATGCAAAATAATTCAATGCAAATGCAACAAGATGATTCAAATGAACAAACAAAAGTTAATCCATATGAAAGAAACACTATAGATGAAATAAAAGAACAACTTGAACAATACACTAATAACACAATACCAGAAACTGAGTTTATACAAGACACAGAAAATATTGAAGAAGAAGTAGCAGAACCTGTAAAAAGAGGAAGAGGAAGGCCAAGAAAGAATCCAGTTCAAATTGAAACTAAAATAGGACAAGTAAAAAGAGGAAGAGGAAGACCAAGAAAAAATCCAATTCAAGAAACACAAAATCAACAAGAAAATGCTAATAATATATCATCAGGTTTTGAAGAAGAAAATAACAATATGTTACCAGGATTTGACGACATAGATAGCAATAATATGTTACCAGGGTTTGATGACATAGATAGCAATAATATATTACCAGGGTTTGACGACATAGATAACAATAATATGTTACCAGGGTTTGATGATGTAGAAAATAACAATATGATGCCAGGATTTGAAGACGTAGAAAATAATAACATGATGCCAGAATTTGAAGATATAGAAGATAACAACATGCTACCAGGCTTTGAAGAAGAAAATAATAACATGATGCCAGGATTTGAAGATGCAGATAACAACATGATGCCAGGATTTGAAGATGTAAATAATAATATGCTACCAGGCTTTGAAGAAGAAAATAACAATATGCTTCCAGGATTTGAACAAACTACAAATAATAATACAAAATCAGAATTCAATACAAAACAAGATACATTATATAATCAAAATTCAAAATGGAATGAGAAAAATCTAGCACAAGCATCAGAAGATAATGAAATAAATAATCAATACAGTAATAATTACAACAATACAAATAATCAAAACAATAATGCAAATATAGAACAAGCAACACAATACCAAAGCAAAAAAGACTTATCATACCTATTGACACCAGATAAAAAAATTGCAACATTTGTTGGAACAAGCAAAAATGGTACATCATTTATAGTAAACAATATAGCAGAATATATGTCATCAGTAATGGGAGTAAAAACCGCTATTTTAGATACAACTAAAAATAGAAACTCATATTACATTTATACAAAAAATGAAGACAAATTAAGAGATATAGCAGCAAAAAGTATAGAAGGGCTAGCACGAGGAACAGCACAAGGAATAGAAGTAAATAAAAATTTATCTGTATTTACTTCATTACCAAACGAAGAAAATTTAATAAATTATACAGATGAAATACTAGAAACTTTAGTAAAAAATTATTCTCTAGTGCTAATAGATACAGATTTTGATACACCATTAGGTTATTTTAAACAAACACAAGATCTATATTTAGTACAAACTTTAGACATTTTAACAATACAACCATTAACTGCATTTTTAAGAGATTTAAAAGCAAAAAATATATTAGATGAACAAAAATTAAGAATAATACTAAATAAAACTGTAAAAATGAGAGGAATAACAGACAAAACAATTATAGGAGGAATGGCATATTATAATGATCCATGTATGTCATTTATGACAGAATTATTTGATAGAAATACAATAAAATATTTAACAGTTCCTTTTCAAGAAGAAATATATACAAAATATTTACAAGGTATTATAGAATGTGAAATTTCATTAAAAGGATATCCAAAAAGTTTTAATCAAACTTTAGGTCAATTAGCAAATATGATTTATCCAATGGGGAAGAGAAAAAGTAATAATTCCTATATACCCCCACAAATGGAAAATAATGGAGGAAACGGATTTTCACAAAATATGAATCAAACATTAGAACAAATGAGGAAAAATTTTTAACTACTAAAAGAGGGGGAAAACAATAGTGATAATACCAGTAGTCATTATATTAGTTTGTATAGTAATTGGACTAATAATATATAATATATCCATACACAAGAAAATACAAAAATTTAGAAATATAAATCAAAGAATCAACAACTTAACAGTAGTACAAGATTTTATGAATGCTATAGGAGAAGCATCATCTGTAGAACAAAAAATAGTTAAAATTAATGAAATATTAATTGAAAGATATGAAATAAAATATTCAACAATAGTTGTATTCAATGGAGCTGAATATGAAATAAAAGCTTCAAATGTTGATAAGAAACATTGGGATTCTTTAAGAGCACTACAAAATGTTGATATGTTTAAAGATAGTATTCAAACAGCTACTCCTAAATATGTTACTGTAAATAAAGAAAATGAAAGATTACCATATCAACAAATGGAATTTGGAAGAGCTAAATCAGCAATTTTCTTCCCTCTATACATTGATAATGTATATATAGGATATTGGATATTAGAAAGTGGAACACCACATGACTTTGACAATGTGGATACTACAGTTTTAGAAGTAATTAAAGATAATATAATATCAGTACTAAAAACTGTAGTACATCAAAAAACATTAGAATCAATTGTTAGAAAAGATTTATTCACAGGTTTAAATTCAGCAGAATACTTATATGGAGAAGGCAAAAAAATAATAGACCAATATACAATATCAACAATTTGTATGTTTAAAATTATAAACATACAAGAAATAAATAGAAATTATTGTAGAGAACTTGGAAACAAAGTAATAACAAAAATAAGTGAGTATATTGCAGAAAATATTTCAAAAGAATATGTTTTTGTAAGATATATGGGACCAAAATTTGTTGTGGCATTTTCAGGTGTAGATATAAATGGAGTAGCAGAGTTTTTAAATGAAATAAAAGAAAAAATAGAATCAATAAAAATTTCTTTTACAAAAGAAGAATTAGCAGAGTTAAATTTTGATGTTAACAAAAAAGTGACAAATAAAGAAAACGATTATAATATGGTTGCGATTCCAAAACTAAATTTTGTTATCTCATCATATTATAAAGGAACAGGGTTAGAAGAAGTTCTAAAAAAACTAGAAGAATATTTAGATACAGCAGACATTAACGAAAGTGATATCACTAATATATAATAAAAGGAGGATATATTATATATGGAATTTGATAAAACAATGAACTTTAGTGTAGAAAGAGAAGAAAATACAAAATGCAAAGATATACTAAAAGAAGTATATGAAGCATTAGTAGAAAAAGGATACAATCCAATTAATCAAATTGTAGGGTATATATTATCAGGTGATCCTACTTATATAACAAGTCATAAAGATGCTAGGAATAAAATTAGAACAATTGAAAGAGACGAATTACTTGAAAAAATGGTAAAATATTATATAGGATTAGAATAATATGAGAATCTTAGGAATTGATTATGGAGAAGCTAGAGTAGGAATTGCAATTACTGATGAACTTAATATAACAGCACAAGGATTAGAAACAATACAAAGAAATGGAACAGATAAAGTAATATTAAGAAGATTAGACGAAATATTAAAACAATACCAAATAGAAACAATAGTAGTAGGTATGCCATTAAATATGAATGGAACAATATCACGGAAGAGCAGAGGTAACACAGCAATTTATACATAAGCTAAAATGTAAATACAATAAAATAAAAATAGATTGGATAGATGAAAGATTAACAACAGTTGAAGCACATAAAACAATGAATTTTTTAGATATTAACAAGAATAAAAAAAGAAATATAGTTGATACTATATCTGCTGTATATATATTAGAAACTTATTTAAATAAATTAAAAAATTCATTGAAAAACAATTAAAAATACGTTATTATATTATTATAATAAAAAAACATGTAATAAAAATTGAAAGGAGAACAAACATGGAAGAAAATTTTGAAGGAGAGGAATTAGACAACTTAGTAATATTAAACGACGAAGAAGGAAATGAAGTTAAATTTGAATTTTTAGATTTAGTTGAATTAGATGAAGAAGAATATGTAGTATTACTACCAATGGACGAAGAAGGAGAAGAAGACGAAGGAGAGGTAGTAATATTAAAAGTAGAAGATACAGATGATGATTCAGAAGAAGAATCATATGTAAGTGTTGAAGATGACGAAACACTAAATAAAGTATTTGAAATTTTTAAAGAAAAATTTAAAGATGATTTTGATTTCGTAGACTAATAATATAAATAAAGTAAGGCAAAAGTAAAAAATGCTTTTGTCTTTTATAATAAAGACTACAAAAAAATAGGAGGAAAACAAATGAAAAACTTTTCTACATGGTTACTAGTAATGTTTATGGTATTATTTTGGATATTTAGAATAGTTGTAACAATTATGTATCAATCATCTATGGAATTTCCATTTGCTCCATTAAACTTTGAAATGGAAATAATACTATTATTTGTCACATTATTATGTGTATTATTAATAGTAAAAAGAAAAATAATAGGTGCATTAATATACTTATTAAGTTATGGAATGTATTTTGGAGTAGATTTAGTAAATAGTATGAATTTAATATTAAATGCAGGAGAAGGTCTAGATATAAATATTTATGCAAGTACATTTGCCTCATTAATTGGAGTGGCAATACCAATAGCAGTTTTATTTGATTTATTACTAGATAAAAATAGAAAAAATAATCCCAAAGATAAAAAAACAGACTGGTTTTATAATAATAAAAACTTTGATAGAAAAATGGATGAAAGAGCAGATAAAAACAATTATAG
>CARBKU010000065.1 GCA_948946035.1 uncultured Clostridia bacterium | reverse complement strand
AAGACCCTAGTAGTAACTTTTATTTTATTCCTAATATCTGTGTTATTATTGGTGGTTAACAATATTTTAAATATTATTTCAATAAAATTGAAACAATGTCAGAAGATACTGAACCATAGCTATATTGACCTGCACCTGAAGGATTAAAATTTGTTAAACTTATATACTTATTTCCATTTATGGTTGAAATATCTATGTTTTTTATTCCACTTGATAACATCACTCCACTTTCTGCTAGTGAATCTTCTGAAACTCCTGCTTCTATATAATAGTAATTATTAGCTACATCTCCCACAAAATAGCTAGCAACGCCATATCCTGTAAAGGTTAAATTTTTAACATTTATTTCTATACTATTATAATTTGTTAAGTCCTCTTTGCAATTAATACCAATTCCTGCTCCTGTTGAGTAAAATGTATCATTAAAGTATAAATTTATGCTATTATCCTGTCTTGTACATGTTCCATTACTCATGGTATAGCTACCATACTGTACTGTTCCACTTTCAAAATACGAAAATTCCATTCCATACCAATATAAAGCCTTTCCATCTCCATTTTCTTCACATGGGTACATATTTATAGTATTATTTTCTTCTAATATAAATGTTTTTTCATAAATAACTTCATCATTTATTTTACATTCTGCAACTATTTTATCCCCTAATTCTCTATATACATTTATATTGCTCTTATTTCCATCTTCTTCATGTACTTCTCCAGTTGCTACTTTTTTTCCATTGTATTTTAATGTTATAATTGAGTTTTTTGGTGCATTTACAACTACTGTATAAGGTTTAATTTTTTCTAAATAATCAGAAATTCTGATTTGTTCTTTTCCTTCTGTAACTGTGTCATTATCTTGTTCTATATTGTATCCTTCGCTTTTTAGTTTGCTCACTATTTTTTCTATTAATTGATTGTTTTCTAATTGCTCATCTCCAGCTATTTTATTTTCTATTATTTCTAATTTTATTATTTCTTCTGCACTTGTTATTCTTGTTTTTTCTGTAGCTGACTTTGCTTTTTCTAATAAACCGTTTTCTCCTGTTAATGTTAATATTGTTATTCCTGCCAGTATTAGTAAAACTATTATTGTTATCACTAGTGCTATTAGGGTTATTCCGATTATTTTTATTCATCTTTTGCACTCTTTCCTCCTTGTTATGTTATTTTGTTATTACTATCTTATTATATTATTTATTGTATTAATTATCAATACCCTTTACATTTAAGTTTACCTAAATATTTATTTTTAATACAAAACAAATATAAGATTTCATTTTTATTCTTTTAACTTTTTTAATATAGTCTACTTTTTTATGATAGGAAGTTACAATTAAGGTTGCCATTGGAAAAGAGAAATTTGGCGTATTAATATAATTATAAACCTTTGGAAGCGAGTAGATTATATAAATTATTGCAAAAATTCTCTGTCCCCAATTGTATAACAAAAAATGGCAATATAGAATTGCCATTTTTTAATATGTTTAGATTATTTATTGTCTAAAACCTTCTTTTTAATAAGTATTATACCTATTCCTAGAATTGTACATGAAACTATTGCAAGTGAAACTGGTACAATATAATTCAAGTCTTTACCTGTACTTGGTGTAATAACTACTATTTCTGACTTATCTTCATCTGATTCAATTGGTTTTGAACTCTCATTTGGTGTATAATTTCCTGGTCTATTTACAATCTTTGATCCTCCTGGTTTAGTTACCTTTAAAACTTCTGTATCATTTTGTAGTGAAATTTCATCTGATGTTGTTAATGTCTTTGATACATTTAGTTTAATCTCTCTATTAGTACCTGGTAAAACTTTTTGATTTTGTAATTTTGTTGTATATAATATTATCTTGTTATTTATATCTGAGGTATCTCCAAATACTTCTGGTGTTACAGTTACTTTTTCAGTTGTTCCAGTAATAGTATATTGAATTCCATCTGTTTCGAATTCATCTTTAGTTATAGCAGTCCAATCTGAATTTTTATTTGCTTCATATCCCCAGTCTTTATCTAAATAATCAACTATTACATTTGGTGTTGTATAAACTACTTCATTTTCTTTTACTTTTCCTACTTCTTTTCCTTCACTATTATGTAATACATAATTTCCTTCATTCATAACACTAGAACCAAATTTATAGTAGTTTGAGTTTATTACATCTACTTCTCCAATATTGTTAAATTTAAATTCATATGTAACTTCAACTAATGCACCTTGTATTAATTCATTATCTAGTTCAACTTTTATAAATCCTGGATTATAATTTACTGTTCCTCTATTTATTGGTCCCATTGATGTAACATGACTCTTTTCACCAGTAAGTGTTCTATTTGCATCATCAGCTACATCTACATCTGAAATTACTTCTCCATTTGCTAATGTTACTCTTATATGGCTAACTCTTTTCTTTAATTCTGTTTGTTGTATTGCTCTTTTTACAATACCAAAATCTATATTTGAAATTTCATATGTATATTGGTCTCCAGGAGATGCTGTATATACATCTTCATATTCAACTCCAATTTTCATTGGAAGTGTAGTTGAATCCATAGTGCGGTTTGCAGTTATATTTGCATCTGAAGTATAAGTTCTATTTTTTATTTCTTCGTCTATTTCTAATCTTGTTCTGTAATCATCTACTGCATCTGTATAATGTACATCTATTTCGTCCTTATACCATTTACCGTTCTTTAAATTTGTTCCATCTGTAATGTTATCATATCTTGTTTTATTATATACAGTTCCTTTATAATCTTGAACATCATATTTTCCATATTGTTCTCCCCAAGTGTATACAACTTCATAGTCTCCTGGTATAAATCCGACTATTTCAAATTTACCACCATTTGCTGTTTTGCTGTCTTCAGTTGACCAATCAGCTTTTGATTCATATTTGTCAAATTTAGTTAATGTTCCTTTTATGTCTTCATTATATCTGTTTTCTCCAATGTAATATTCCATGCCAGTATTTTTTTCTACAAGTTTTACTTTTATGCCATCAATTGTTTGTTCATCTTTGTCATATATTCCATTTCCTTCTCTTATTTTTGCTGTTTGTAAACCATCTACTGTACTATCTAAGAAGGCTATACCATTAATACGTCTAGCATTATCAGCTACTTGTAATTGTAGTGCTGGTGCTGTGTCTGTGTCATCTTCATATGTGTCTTTATTTTCTGGTTCCATATTGCCTGGTTCTGAATCTCGGTCTATACCAGCATATTTTTGGTCAAACATATCAAATGTAGAATATGAATTTATTTCAACTATATTGTCTAATAAATCTTTTTCTTTTTGATTTATTAAGTCTAATACTTTTGCTCTACTTATTTTAAATTGTACATATATATCTTGTGATGTTTGTGGGTTTAATATTACTTTACTATCTGCTGTATTTATTTTTATTTTATTATATTTTTCACTACTATAGTTTATTTTTTCTCTAGTTATATTATCTTGTTTTATATTGCCTTTTTCGTCTAACTCTGTACCAATTCCTACTATTTGTTCATAATTAACATCATAGTAATCTATAATACTATTAACCCTAGTCTTTAAGTCTGTAGATTCATTTTTTATTTGTATTTTGTATGTTATAAATGCTTGTAATTCTTTGCTTGGATCATTTGGATTTTCCCAAGTGTAGTCAGATTTATAAATTGGTCTTGTATATTTTTGTTTTCCATATTCATTTCCAAATTTAACAGCTACATTAAATCCATCTCCATATTCTCCTTGATTTACAAATCTTTGTGCATATTCATATGTATGTTCATAACCATTTATTGTAAGTCTGACATTTTGAATATCTTTAATTAATGCTATATCTGGTTGATTTCTTTCATATATACCTAAATTTATGTTTCTAACTTCTTCGAATTTTTTCTTTTCTGGAACTTTTAAGTAGTCTGATAATTCTATTATTGATGTATCTGAATATATTCTTACACCACTATTTTCTCCTCTTGCATCTACTATTCCTTTTCCAGATTCTGCAGTATATCCTAAGTTTTGTACTAATGTTGATTTATGTTCTTTAGAGTCACGTTTATAACTTAAGCTATTTGTTTCTGTACTATTATCTTGCTTTGAAACACTTTTTTCTATAATAGCATATTGTTTATTAAATTCTGTTCTATCTCTATCTACTGCTTTTGATCCATTATCTTTATCTACATGTGGAGCTACATTTTCGTATTTTAGTCCATTGTATTTAAATTGTACATTATAATTGTCTAATTCGCTTTTTAGAACTTTTTTGAATTCATAATATCCATTTTCGTCTGTATATGTTATAAATTCTTTTCCGTCTTCGTTTTTTACAGTTTCACCTGTAGCAACATATATTAATCTTACTTCTATATCTTTTATTCTTGTTTCTCCATCATCATATACATCATTACGTAATGTTTGTTTGTTTGCATTGTGTTTGTCTTCCCATACTATACCTGATAATTTTGTATATGCTTGTTGGTTGTTTACTCTTACATATGCTGTTGCTGTTGAATTAGGATTTTGTAAGTCAATTTCTATCTCTCCCTTATGTAGACGATAAAAGTCTTCATCTTCCTTTTCAACTAACCCAGTTTCAATTGCATAATATTTTCTATGACATTCAATTTTACGTAAGTTAATATAACCTTTTGAATCTGTTACAAATTCTTTAGCGTTGCTTTCGTTAGTTGTATAATTTACTATAGAAGGTGCAGGTCCACCTGTTTTTTCATTTTCTTTCTCTGTATATGAACTAATATAATGTTTATTTTTGTTTTCGTCATAATAATATATTTTAAATTTTACTCCTGACATTGGTTTTATATTATTAGGATCTATATCATCCACTTTGTATAATTGTATATTTCCATATAATTTGTTTCCAAATGTTACTTTTTGTGAATAATTTTTATATACTGAGAATGAACCTGATGATATTACTTGTATATTTGTACTTATATCAGTATCTGTATGTCCATAATTATATATTTGGTCATTTATGTCATATGGTGCAGCACAACCTATTTCTTGTACTTTATAATAGTAATAGTCATTTGCTTTTGGGTTATCTACACTTAATCCATTCCAAGTTGCATATCCATCATTACCAGTTACTGCTGTACCAACTCTATACCATCCTGTGTCATTCCATCTACCAGTTGGATATCCATCTGTATACCATCTGTTTCTACACCATAGTTGGAATGTTACACCTGGAATTGGTTTGTTTGTGTCAACATCATATTTATATGCACTTAATTGACCTCTTTCAACTATTATTGGACTATCTTTAAATGTTACTGTTGCAAGTTTTGTTTTTCCTTCTTCTACTGTTACTATTTGACTTGCAGGATCAGATATTTCATATCCTTTAGGTGCTCTTGTCTCTGTAACAATATATTGACCTGGTTCTAAGTTCTCTAGTAATACAGTACCATTGGTAACTACTTCTATATTGTCTTTTCTATATCCTTCTGCTCCTGTTCCAGATACACCTATTACTGAGAATACAGCTCCATTTAATTTCATTCCATTATCCTTTGATACTTTTATAATTTGTAATTGTCCTGGTTTTGTTATTGGAGTATCTTTAAATGTTACTTCTACTGTTTTTCCTTCTTCTGTTACCTCTACTTCTTGTTTTACATTCTCTGGGTCTATAGTATAGTTATTAGGTGCTTTTGTTTCTATAACAGTATATTTTCCTAATGGTAAATTATCTACTGTTATAGTTCCATCTTGTTTTGTTGTAACATTTTTCTTTTCATATCCATTAGGACCTGTTATTGTAAATTCTGCTCCTTTTAATGAATATTTAGGTATTCTAGGATTCTCTTTATCTTTCTTTATTATTTTTAGTTTTCCAACCTTATTTTCAGGTTCTGGTGTTGGTAAATCTAAATTTTTATTATATCCTACTGGTTCTGTAACTTGAGATTTACCACGATATACTCTTTCTAATACTTGTGCATCTTCTGGATTTTTACATCCGTGATCATTATGCTCTCCTGTACCTGTCCATATACATTTCCATGTTTCTCTTACTATTGCAGTTATTTTATATTTAACTTTCTTAGATAATTGTTCAAAATTTAATCTTATTAATTTTATTTTTTTGATGTTGTCTTTTTTAGTATCAATTTTAATATAAAATTCTTTTCCATTTTTAAAGACTTCTTTTTCGCCATCAATTACTTTTCCATTTTTATCAAATATATGTTTAGCATTAAATGTTTCTTGTTTTCCATCTTTAGTTACATAATCTACTCTTGTAGTAGCATCAAATTTATCTTTAAGACAACTTTCGCTTATTTTAGTAAGTTTGTATGGTCCAATATATGTAGAATCACCTTTTTCTATATATTCAAATTTTGACAAATCTGTTTCATCTGATATTATTGGCTCTTCTATTTCAACTTTCTGTTGATTTTCTATTTTTGTAATTTCTGCACTAACTCTTTCGTATGTATGGTTTGAAGCACCACACATAGATTTATTTGGTGTAATACAATGTAATTTTAGTTTATTAAAATATTCTTCTAAATTAGAGTCATGAGTTGCAAAGTTGTTGCTTGAACTATTTACTGTTACTTTTCCACCCATATCATTATTCATAAAGTCTTCTAATTTAAGATCTTTTGTTGTTAAATTTTTTGCTTCGTTAATGTTTGGCATATTTATTACTACTAAAGATAACATTATTGTCATACACATCATAAGTTGTTTTAAATTAATTTTCTTTTTCTTAACTAAAATGCTAATTAAAACTAATATTC
>CARBKU010000064.1 GCA_948946035.1 uncultured Clostridia bacterium | reverse complement strand
CATTTTTATTAGTTATTCGCAAAATTTTGTGTCTATATATCTATTCTAACACCATATTATTACAATTTCATATTTTAGCTATAAACTCTAACATTCTTATATATTATACGCTAAAATTTCAAAATTATTACTAATTCATTCATTAAAAATAACGCAAAATAATAAAATTGCGAAGCAATTTTGAAGTATACAGAACAATTTGTGTATATTTATTTTACTAAATTAATAAAACCTTTAATTTTCATATACAATAAAAAAGTTTTTTCAACGCAAAAAAGAGTTCACACGAACTCTTTTTTTATATTTATAGAGCTACTTTTTTAATCACAACAATTCCAATTCCCAATATTGCAAAAGACACTATTCCTAATGTTATCCAAACGCCATATCCCAAATCTTCACCTGTGCTTGGAGTTACAATTACTGTCTCTGCTGTATCTTCATCAGGCTGTCCTATAGCGTCACCTGGTGTGCTAGTACCTGGTATGTGGTTACCTGGTGTAATTTCTACAATTTCTGAACCTCCACCATTTTTACCTGTTTCTCCTTTATTTGGTTCTTTATCTAATTTAAGAATTTCTGCTTCATTTTTTAGCGATATATCATCTGTCGTTGTCAACTGTTTTGACACATCTAAAGTTGTTGAAGCATATTTTCCTGGTTCTACTTTTTCATTTGCTAAAATATTTGTTATAAGAATAACTCTATTGTTTATATCACTTGTTGGGTCTTCTGTTACCTCTTCTACTAATAGTTTATTATTTTGATATTTTTCAATTAATTTATCTTTTGTTATTGCTGTCCAATGTTCATTCTTACTTGCCTCGTATCCCCACTCTTTATCTAAGTAATCTATAATAGTTGTTGGTTTTATTTTTACTACATCTGCTAGTTTTGCCCATCTAGTCATTATAGTTTTACCTGTAGCATCTATTTTTTCTAGTTTAAAGTCATGTTCTGGACTTGGGTCTTTTGACATAACATTAATTCCAAATTTGTAATAGTATTCATCTACTACATCTACTTCACTTTCATTTGTAAATTTAAGCGTGTATCTTACTTCTATTTTTGCTCCTTGCAATATTTCATTGTCAAGTTCTACTTTTACAAATCCATTATCTACATTTAATGGTCCCATATATGTTACATGGCTTTTTTCTCCATCTAATTTTCCATCTTCGCCAATTTCTACATCTGATACTACTTCACCATTTGCTAATGTAATTCTTATATGACTTACTCTTTTGTCGAAGTCTATTTTTTGTATTGCTCTTCTTACTATTCCAAAGTCTATATTTTTAATTAAATATACATATTCCTCTCCAGAAGATGCTGTATTTATATCATCATACTCAACTCCTATTTGCATTGAAGGTGTATATGAATCCATTTCTTTGTTTTTATATGAATCATCATTAATATTTCCATGTTTGTTTATATTTAAGGCATTTGTAGTTGTTTTTATTTCATCATCTATTTTTAACCTTGTTTCATAATTATCTATTGCATCTGTATATCTAATATTTTCACTATGTAAGTCATGCCCATCTCCTCTATACCATTTTCCATTTTCTACATCTGTTGGGTCTTTTTCATTTATATTGTCATATCTTTCTTTTTGATATACTGTTCCTTTATAATTTTGAACATTATATCCTCCTGATTCTTCTCCCCACATATATTCTATTTTATAAGTTCCTGGTATAAATCCTGTTATCAAAAATGCTCCATCTTCATTCGCTTTATTTCCATCGTCTCTATATATTGGCATATTAGCTGTCCTACTATCTTCATAGTTCCATTCACCTTTATCTAAAGTATCACCATATTCATAGTTATAGTCCTTAAATTTATATGTTTCACTACCTATACTTTGTGTATATTGATTTTCACCAATATAATATTCCATTCCTGTTTGTTGCTCTACTAGCTTAATTTTTACGCCATTTATTTTTTTCTCTGAGTTATCAAGTGTACCATTTCCTTCTCTTATTTTTAGTGTTTGACATTCATCTGGCTTTGTATCATCTAGGAATACTACACCTTGTATCTTTCTTGCATCTTTCGCTGTTTCCAATTTTAGTGTTGGTGCTGTATCTGTATCATCTTCATATGTTGTGTCGTCACCTACTACTATATTTCCAGGTTCTGAATCTTTATCTATACCAGCATATACTGCATTATACATATCGAATGTAGAATATGAATTTATTTCTACTACATTGTCTAATAAATCTTTGTCATTTTTATTTATCAATTCTTGTACCCTTGCTCTATTTATTTTAAATTGTATATAGATATCTTGGGTCTCTTGAGGATTTATTCTATTATTTAGTTCTTCAGTTTTTATTTCTACTTTTTTATATTTGTCATTATATTCACCAACTACATAAGTTAGTTTATCTGAAATATCTCCCTTTTCATTCAATGTTGTACCTACACCTGATATTTCTTGGAAATCTACATCATAGTAATCTATAATGCTATTAACTCTAGTTTTTAAAGCTGTTGCTTCATTCTTTATTTGTATTTTATATGTTATATATGCTTTTAGCTCTCTACTTGTTTTATCTGGATTTTGCCATTTATAATCTGATTTATATATTGGCCTTGTATACGCCATTTTTCCATATTTATTTCCAAATTTTACACCTACATTAAACATTCCTTCTGGATCTTCTGCATCATAGTCACCTTGATTTATAAATCTTTGTGCATAATCATATGTATATTCATATCCATTTATTGTAAGCCTTACATTTTGTATATCTTTTGCTAATGCTATATCTGGTTGTTCTTTTTCGTATATACCTAAATTTATATGTTTTACTTCTTTAAATTTGTCTCCACTATATAGTTTTAGATGATCTGCTAAATTAAGTATTGATGTGTCTGCATATATTTTAGTAGCAGTACTATCTCCTATAGGATTTACTTTTCCAGTGTAATCTACTTCCTCTGCTGTATATTGTAAATTTTGTACTAACCTAGACCTACGGTCTCCATTAGTATATGTTAGTTTATTTGTATCTGTTCTATCAGATTTTTTAGAAACTCCTTTTTCTATTATTGCATATTGCTCATTAAATGCTGACCTATTTATGTCATCTGCCTTTGAAGCATTTGTTTTGTTTACATCTGACGTGTATCCAGCTACTCTTTCATATTTTAATCCATTGTATTTAAATTTTACATTATACTTGTATAATTCACTTTTTAGCACTTTTTTAAATTCATAATATCCATTTTCATCTGTATATGTTTTGAATTCTTTTCCATCTTCACTTACTACTGTTTCATCTGTACCTACATAAACTAATCTTACTTCTATACCTTTTATTTTTGTTTCTCCTTCATCATATACATCATTACGTAATGTATTTTTACTATCATCATGTTTATCTTCCCATACTATACCAGATAATCTTGTATATGCTTGTTGATTTTCTATTTTTACTTTTGCTGTAGCTGTGGCATTAAGGTTTTCTAAATCAAATTCAAATAATTCATCAGATTTATGCAAACGATAGAATTCTTCATCTATTTGGTTGTCTGTTTTAAATTCGTCTACTAGTCCAGTTTCTATTGCATAATATTTTCTATGCGCTGGTAATTTACGTAGTTTAATATATCCTTTTGCATCTGTAATAAATTCTTTAGCATTCTCTTCATTAGTAGTAAATTCTACTTTTGAAGGCTCTATTACTCCTGTTTCTTTATTATTCATTTCTGTATAACTACTAATATAATGTTTATTGTCACTTTCATCTACATAGAAAAACTTAAATTTTACTCTTGGTAATGCTTTTTCTTTTTCTCCTTCGTAATCATCATTATCTACTTTATATAGTTCTATATTACCATACAATTTGTTGCGAACTTGTGTATATAAACCACTTCCATTTTGTGGCATTTTTCCTAAATCTGCTGATACTAATTTTACATCAGATATATCAGTATCTATATTAGCATAATGATATATTTGGTCATTAATATCATATGGGCCTGTTTTGAAACCTTTTTCTACTATTTTATATGAATAGTTAATTCTTGTTTCCTCATATGACACACCAGGATTTGGGTTTGCATGGTAATAACTTTTCTCTACTGTAGCAGTTGCATATCCATTTTCATCTGTAACTATCTCTCCTATTTTCTTATATTCAGTAGTATATTCTTTTGTGTTAGCTTCCATCATTCCAGCGGCCATATAATAGTAATAATAATATTTTTGTTGATATATCTCAAATATTGCACCTTTAATTGGCTTCCTTGTATCTTCATCATATTTATAAACTTTTATTTCTCCTGAAAGTGTTTCTTCATCTTCAAAAGGTGGTGGTGGATTGTCATCTGGTTCATCTTTAAATGTTACTGATACAAGTTTTGTTGCATCTTCTTCTATTGTTACTATTTGACTTGCAGGATCAGATATTTTATATCCTTTAGGTGCTTTTGTTTCTGTAACAATATATTGACCTGGTTCTAAGTTCTCTAGTAATACAGTACCATTAGTAACTACTTCTATATTGTCTTTTTTATATCCTTCTGCACCTGTTCCAGATATACCCACTACTGAAAATACTGCTCCATTTAATTTAAGTCCATTTTCTTTAGATTCTTTTACTATTTGTAATTTTCCTTGCTTTGTTATTAGTGGATTATTAAATGTTACTTCTACTGTTTGTCCTTCTTCTGTTACCTCTATTTCTTGTTTTACATCTTCTGGGTCTATAGTATAATTAGCAGGTGCTTTTGTTTCTATAACAGTATATTTTCCTAATGGTAACTTATCTAATGTTACAGTACCTTCTTTGTTTGTTGTAACATTTGTCTTTTTATATCCATCAGGACCTTTTACTGTAAATTCTGCTCCTTGCATTGAATATCTAGGGTATCTAGGACTATCTTTATCTTTCTTTATAATTTTTAGTTTTCCATACTTCTCTTCTGGTGGATCTGGTTCTGGTAAAGTTAGTTTACTATTATATTCTTGTGGAACTGTAACTTCACCTTTACCACGATATATTCTTTGCAAATCTTGTGCGGCTGATGGATTTGCACATCCATGCCCATTGTGGTCTCCAGTACCTGCCCATTTACATTCCCATCTTTCTTTTACTATAGCAATTACATTATATACAGTTTTTCTTGACATACTTTTAAAATCTAATCTTATTGACTTGATTTTTTTAATATTCTCTTTTTTAGTATCAATTTTAATATAAAAATTTTTTCCGTTTTTGAAAACAGATTCTTCGTTGTCTATTACTTCTCCATCTTTGTTGAATATATGTTGAGCTTCAAATGCTTCTGTTTCTTTATCTTTAGTTACATAATTTACTGTTGTAGTAACATCAAAACCATCTGCAAAAAATTCACCATCAATTTCACTTATTTTATAAGGTCCAATATATGTAAAATTACCTTTTTCTATATACTCAAGTTTTGATGAATCTGTTTCATCTGATATTATTGGTTCCTCTATTGTTAACACATTTTTCTGCTCTATCGTTGTAATGCTAGCACTAACTCTTTGATATTTGTGGTCTGAAGCACCACACATAGCTTTATTTGGTGTAACACAATGTAATTTTAATTTATTGAAATAATCACTATATGCAGAGTCGTGAGTTGCAAAGTTAGAACTTGCACTATTTATTGTTGCTGTTTCTCCCATATCATTATTTATAAAATCTTTCAATTTAAGATCTTCTATTTCTAACGCTTGACTAAAATTGGGCATATTTATTACTACTAAAGATAATATTATTGTCATAAACATCATTAATCGTTTTAGGTTAATTTTCTTTTTCTTAACTAAAATACTAATTAAAACTAATATTCCTAAAATACATATAGTAATAATTGTATATGTTACTATACCTGTTTTTATAGAAACAATAAGCTCGGCTTCTGAATAATCGTCTTCTTCTTTATTTTTATTATTTTCTGTAGAGTCTATGTCTTTTACATTATTAGTTGATATTGCTTTTTTAATTTCAGCTGCATTTATAATTGTACCTGTTTCATTTTCTGTCATCTTTTTATTTAGTACTAAAGTAATTTCTTTACTTTCTCCTGCTAGTATTTTTGTATGTGCTAATCCATCACTAACTATTGTGTCTTTTGTACTTTGGCGCCAATTAGAATTTAATGAGCTGTCAAATGTTAGTCCATTAGGTAAATAGTCAACTATTTCACTAGCATAAGCGTCTACCTCTCCTTCATTTTTTACAACTATTTTATATTCTATTTTCAAAGTACTATTATTTAAATATTTAGCTGGTATTTCTACTTTTTCTAGTTTTCCTTTTTTGTATGTATATTCCTTTATTCCTGATGCATTACTTACAGTCACTTTGGTTACGTATTTTTCTAAAGAAAGGTCAAATATGCTATTTTTTATTAATCCCATATCTATATTTTCTTTATCACTATCTACATTAATTGTATTTGTTAGTCCTACAGTTTTTGTATTTCCATCTATGCTTACTTCTTTTTTTATTGCATCATTATTATACGTTTCACTTACACCATTTTTTCTGTAAGCTGTTAATGAATAGCTATTAGTATCATATTCAAATAATAACATATAATCATTTTTTTGTAATTCTGTAAATTCGTATTTTCCATCTTTATTTGTTGTTGTTTCTTTTACTAATGATTTTGTACTAGCATTATATAATTTTACTTTAATATTTGATAGTAATGGTTCCTTTTCGCTTCTTTCACCATCTTTATCACTATCTTCCCAAACTAATCCACTTACTTTATATGTTGATTTATCATCTGTA
>CARBKU010000063.1 GCA_948946035.1 uncultured Clostridia bacterium | reverse complement strand
ACGCTTGACGTGGAAGGGTGCCATAAAAGCAATTTAGAATTTCTTGACTTATGTAAGGAGCCGAATAAAAAATAAATTTATTATAATATAGCAATTTATATAAATCATTTTTTCTGGTCTAAAAGAAAATAAAATTATATAATTATTCTTAACCTAATGGCATTGTTTGTGAGCGAGTAAATATTATAAATAATAAAAAGTTTTTAAGCGGTTGCCGTATTTTTCTGAAAATTACATATCTTTATGGTAGTATATCAATAAAAATAGATAATTTTATTGAAATTGTTTGGGAAACTTTGGATTTACTATATTAGCATTTATGGGTGTTTATACATTAAAAGATATATTATTAATAGCTTTTAGCACAAGTATTATAGAAATATAATAGCATTTTGTGACACATCATTTCTATACATAGCAAAAAGAATGACGAGTAACAAAATTGATAAAAGCTGAAACCTAAAAGTTAAAAATTGTTGACTTATATTAAAAAAGATATATAATAAAGAAAATAAAAAATATAATGAATAAGGAGACAAAAAATGAGATATTATCATCTTAGATTTGACATATGGCTTTGTTTACTATTAAGTGTTGGACTAAGCTTTATTCCAGCCAAAATACTAGAAAATACTTTGCCAAAATCTTATGACACATATGTAGAAGAACACAAAGTAGCAGAAGGAGAAATAGGAGGAGAAGCTAGTGAAACAATATACCAAGCTCAAAATGTAGAAGACCTATTAAACCACGAAACATTTACAATTGTTTCTAAAGGAATCCAATATCGAAATCGAGGTGCTGGTTATCACAACAACCGTTATATGTATGCTGTAACATTACCATCAGGAGAAAGAGTAGCAGCCTGTATAAATAATGAATCAGTAAAAAATACAGATGAAACAAAATATAGTGGTGACTCAATATTACCAGTAGGACGTATTGTATATGAAGACCTTACAAAAGATGAATATTTCATAGCTCAAATTGAACATTCAGAAAAATTAAGTCGTACAGATTTTTACATAGATATGTTAGGAGAGGGAGGAAAAATTAGTAAGCAAGACTATACAGAAAACCCTATTATGTTTGCTCAAATACTAACAGTTATAATAGCATTTCCTATTTTTCATGCAATTGGTTCAAAAATAGGAATATTCCCATATTTCTTTCCACCAAAAGAAATACAAAAATCAGAATGGGAATAAAATATAAAAAAGGAGAGTTAAAAAATGGAAGAAGAAAAAATTAAAAAAATAAATGTAGCATATCTTTTAGGATACATATTTATACCTATTTTAATATGTGCTATATGTTTTGCAATAAGTGCAGTATACTTTCCTAAAGGGAATATGGCAGTAATTTTAATTTTAGGTCCAAGCTTTATGTCTTTTGCGTGGTGGATTTTAGGAGGAAGATTTATATATAAACAAAAACAAAAAAAATTACAAAATGAATTGCAACAAAGTGAATTTGACAGTAATCAAACGTTTTATAGTGATAGTAGTATGATAATAGTTGATGAAAATCATGGTAAAATTGCTATTCTATTCTTTTGGAATCCTTTTAAAAGTTATGTTTTACCAGCTAGTAGAATTACAAAAACTTGGGTTGATGATGGACGTGGAGGAGCAGGCATATTAGAAGGAAGTAGTAGAGTTAGTTTTCTTTTTGAAATAGATGGCATAAAAATAAGAGTCAATACATTTACATCTAACCAACGTTGGCGTATGGATAGTGATTATATACTTACTGGAATATCTAAAGCAGATTTAATGGTTAATGTGCTAGAAACAGCACGTAGTAAGGATAAAAGATAGATATGGGTATTTTTAGAAAGATGAAATCAATTTTTCATGATGATTGGTGTAATAAATGTCAAAGTCAAATGGATGAGAGAATGCGTAAACTATATATGCTACCTATGACTGTAGGGCATTATACTTCTCATAAAAATGCAGATTATTATAAAAATAATCTAGTTAAAGTAAATCGCAAGGCAGATATTCCAGTTGGTACATATGCTTGTGGAGCTATTATGTATGAATGTCCTAACTGTGGAAATAGAGCAGTAAAATTATCTATATTTTTGCCAGTAAGGGATATAGAAAAATATGAAGATGCTATTTACTTTGAAAATGGAGAATTGGACGAATTTTTATTTAAACTAGACTAGATGCATATATTGATAAGGGATTTTTAATAAAAGTAAGGAGGAAAAAGTTGCTATTATTCGTATTTTTAATTATTATAGGATTTGTATTACTTATAAAAGGTGCAGACTTTTTAGTAGAAGGTAGCAGTAATGTTGCAAAAAAATTTAATATTCCAGAAATTATAATAGGTCTAACAATAGTTTCAATAGGAACTTCAATGCCAGAACTATTTGTAAGTTCAACATCAGCACTAAATGGCTCATCGGATATGGCAATTGGAAATATAATAGGAAGCAATTTGTGCAATTTACTATTAATTTTAGGATTATCTGCAATTATTAAGCCTGTGAAATTTCAGAGAGAAACAAGACTTATAGAAATTCCAATGTGCATTGCTATTACAATTATTTTTACAATATTTTGTAATACTTCAGGAACAATATCAAAAGGTGAAGCAATAGTTTTAATGATATTATTTATAATTTTTATATTATACACAATAATTATGGGAAAGAAAGGTAAACAATTTGATAAAGACGATATAATGATAGAAATTCAAACCGAAAATAAGTCAGTATCTATGGTTAAAAGTATATTATTTATCGTTTTAGGAATTATAGGACTAAAAATTGGTGGAGATTTAACAGTAGAAAATGCGACAAATATAGCTAGAATGTTTAATGTAAGTGAAAAAATAATTGGTTTAACAATACTTGCAATAGGTACAAGCCTACCAGAACTGGTAACAAGTGTTACTGCTGCAATAAAGGGAAATAGTGATATAGCCATAGGAAATATTATAGGTTCTAATATTTTCAATATGTTATTAATAATTGGAGTATCAGCTTTGATTTCTCCATTAGCATATAATTTTACATATAATATACAAATGATAATATTAACATTAGCTATGATAGTATTAGCTTTATTTCCAATAATACCACCAAAGAATGAAATGAGTAGATTCAACGGAGTAATTTATTTAATTATATATATAATATATATTATAATTTTATTTATAGTATAGGAGATAGAAATTTTATTATATATAGGTTTATAAATATGACATACAGTTGTCAAATTTAGTATTATATAATTCATTCCAGGAGGGAAGAATTATGAAATATGAAATTGTAGAATTAGAAGAAAAAGTTGTTTCAGGAATTAGAATAAAAACAACTAATCAAGATGGAAAGGCTATACAAGACATAGGAATGACTTGGCAAAAGCTATTTGCAAATGGAATTTATGAGAAGATTCCAAATAAGGTAAATGGTAAAACAATAGGATTATATACAGAATATGAGGGTGATTATACAAGACCTTATACATTTATTGCAGGAGCAGAAGTAAGTCAAGAAGTACAAATAGGTGAAGAAATAGAAAGTATTGTTATTCCAAAAGGAAAATATGCTAAGTTTGTTATAACAGGAGATGTGCAAAATTCAGTAGGAAAGGCTTGGCAAGAAATATGGAACATGGATTTAAAAAGGAAATACACTTGCGATTTTGAAGAATATCAAAACAACTCTGAAGATATGCAGAAACAAGAAATTCATATTTATATTGCACTAGATAAGTAGAAAGGAAAAGATAAAATGGCTTTTGATTATAAAAAAGAATATAAGGACTTTTATATGCGATTGCTTTTACTATAAAAATGAGTTATAAAGGTACACACAAAATAGATTGCTATTTTGAATATGTAGTTCCACCATTCCTGGTGTCAAAACTCTATTTAAAATATAGCCTTAGATATAAGCAAGTTTAAAGCTTCAAAAAAATTAACTTGCTTTTTTACTATCGTTTTTAGACTTAGTATTTCCTTTTAGAGTTTTGCATTCACTCATCTTATATTCTTTTATATTACTTATATCTTTGTTTTCAGGATTTTTCATATATCCATAAGGTGCAGTAGTTGCAAGAAAATTACCTGCTGTTTTTCTTTCTTTTAAAGCACTCTTAATTTTTTTAGATATATCTTTTACATACATATTGTTAATAATACTTTTAAAGGGAGCAATATCATTCATTCCTGCATCTTCCATGGTGTCAATATTATCTAATATTGCAATATATCTAATATTGTTTTCTGGAAAGAATTTTTGAACATAGAAACCTGCATCAATATAATCCCTTCCAAGTCTAGATAAATCTTTGTAATTACTGTATCTACCTTTTTAAATTTTAAATCTTTTAGAAGTCTTTGAAAGCCAGGTCTATTAAAATTTGTACCTGTAAATCCATCATCTACATATTCATCTACAATTACAAAATCTTCATTTTTCTGAACAAATCTGGTAAGAATTGCTCTTTGATTGGTGACACTAGAACTTTCTTCTTTATCTCCATCCTCTCTTGATAACCTGATATAAAGTGCAACTTTATACAATTTACTATTTTTTTGATTATTTAGTGGCATAATATTATTATACAATTTTACATCTCCTTCTAAATAATCACCCATAAATATTATACAATATTTTTCTTCAAAATTAAAGCCTTACATAATGATTATGAGTGATTGGTTATATTTTCCAATTCGCTTAAAAAACTCTTTTTAAGCACTTCGTTTACATCTACATCTGAATCTTCTTTAAATATAAAATTTATTTTATATACACTTTCATCTGAAGGTGCTTGTTTATCTTTGTTTTTTCTTTCCATAAGTTACCTCCTAAGTTTGTAAATAGTATTTACACCGACTTGTGATTTAATACTGATGAATTTTAGTAAGTTTTGTCTAAAATAAGTACATATATAATTTTTCAATATACAATAATCAAATTTGATTAAACACATATACGAAATTTTTATATTAATTGTCCCGATTGTTTAAAATATTCCAAAAAAATGAATAGTAATATCAAAAAAATGTAGATAAATTCTAAAAGTAGTGCTTAAAAAATGTGATTCTACAAAAAAAGTGATATCGAAAAAATGCAAAAATGTTGACAATTAAGTATAATAATAATAAAATAGATATAGGTGATATAAATGAAAAGAAAGTTTTATGGTGTATTAATGGATTGGAAAAGGAAAAATATAAACACTCCATTGATGGTAGTAGGAGCAAGACAGATTGGAAAAACATATATAATCAACGAATTTTGTAAAAATGAATTTGAAGATTATATTTATATAAATTTAATGGAAAAGCAAAGCATAGTAAAAATTTTCGAGGAAGATTCGGATTTTGAATTAAAACTTAGAAAATTAGAATTAGAATTAAATAGAAAGATAATACCAGAAAAAACAATAATTTTTATTGATGAAATTCAAGAATCAGAAAAAGCTATTAGTACATTAAAAGCCTTTTGTGAAAATAAATTACATTATAGAATTATTTGTGCAGGTAGCTTATTAGGAGTAAAAATAAAAAGATTTAAATCTTCTTTTCCTGTTGGAAAAGTACAAATTGAGTTTATGCATCCAATGGATTTTGAAGAGTTTTTAATAGCTTTAGATAAACAAATGTGGGTTGATGAAATAAAAAGGTGCTATGACAATTTAGAAGAAATTAGTATACATGATAAGTTAATAGATATGTATAGATCATATTTATGTGTTGGTGGTATGCCAGCAGCAGTTTTAGATTATAAGAATGTAAACGAAGATATATTATTGTGGAATAAAAATATATTAAAAAATATAATTTTATCCTATTTAGCAGATATGAATAAGTATACATTAAACAACAGTGAATCTATAAAAATAGAAAAGGTGTATAATGCAATCCCAGGCTCTCTAGCAAAGGAAAATAAAAAATTTAAATATGTTGATATAGAAAAAGGAGCAAATAAAAGAGGATTTGAGAGTGCCATTGATTGGCTAGAATCAAGTGAAATGGTATATAAATGTAAAAGAATTAATAAAGTTGAACCACCATTAAAAGTATATGCATCAGATGATACTTTTAAGTTATATTTAAGCGATGTAGGAATATTAACATCTTTATTAGAAATAGAATTTTCAGAAATATTATTAAATTCAAACTTTATGTTTAAAGGTGCTATTGTAGAAAATTATGTAGCTCAAGCATTCACAATGAATAATATTTCATTATATTACTGGAATTCATCAAATAAAGCAGAGGTAGACTTTTTATTATATAATAAAGATGGAATTATCCCAGTTGAAGTAAAAGCTGGAGATAACACTCAGTCAAAAAGTTTAAATATATATAAAGAAAAGTATAATCCAAAATATTGTATTAGGATATCTGCAAAAAATTTTGGGTTTACAAATGGAATAAAATCAATACCTTTATATGCAATCTTTTGTATAAAATGAGGGTGATTTATAGTATAAATAGTAATTGCACTAAACTGCTACCGCAGTGGTCGTTTAAGTTAGTATAGCACTAAAAATAAAAAATTGCTACTTGTTAAAATATAAAAAGTATGTAAATATTGAAATATCAAGAAAAACTCTTTAAAATAGATATTATGTAGATTATGTCTACAAATATTTATTGAAAGGAGTTTTTTATGTGTAATGAAGAAATATTAAAACACATGGAAGAAGATATGACATTTAGAGGCTTATCAAAAAGAACACAGAAATCATATATCTGGCGAGTTAGTAGGTATATGAATTTCCACAAAGGAAAAGATATTGAAGAATTAACAGAAGATGATATTAGAAGTTTTTTAAAATATCTAGTAGAAGATTGTAAAAACAAAAGACGAGATGTAAATACATATAACAGTGCAATACGATTTATGTATGGAACAACACTAAATAAAGTATTAAATTTAAAGAGAATACCACTGTTTAAAATACAAAAGAATAAGCCAGAAATGTTTACAAAGGAAGAACTGAAAAGATTTTTTAAGGCTTGTGAGAATGAAAGATTGCGGTTTAAAATATAAAGCTATGTTTATGACAGTATATGGTGGAGGACTTAGAGTA
>CARBKU010000062.1 GCA_948946035.1 uncultured Clostridia bacterium | reverse complement strand
TTTTCAAAAAATATGAATAAAATTTGTGAAATGGTAGATGCACGTGTTGAAATTAATAATAATTATATAAAAATATACAACAATAAAGAAGTGAAATATTTTGATAAAGAAGGAAATGAACTAAAAAGTACAGAAGTTTATCCAGAAAATAAATTATACTTAAAAGAAATAAATAATAAATATGGTTTTGTTGATAAAGATAATAGAATAGTTGTGCAATTAAAATATGACCAAGCAAAAGAATTTAATGAATTTGGATTTGCAGCAGTAAATATAGATGGAAAATGGGGAGCAATTGATGAACAAGGAAATGAAGTTGTTAGTCCTATTTATGAATTCAATAATTCTATAGATCCATCATTTATTGGAAAATATTATAAAGTAACATATGGATTTGGTGAAGTATATTTTACTGATGATAAATAATATAAAAATTTTATTGGGGACGGAGAATTTTGGCAGAATTCTCCGTCCCTAACAATGTATTAAGTTAATTATAAATATATATTTTTATAGCCTTTTAGACCAAAATGTATATATTTGATAAAATTGATATATTATAATAAAATTATTTTTTTTGAATGTGACTGAAATAAGTTTAGAAATTTTTAATTGCTTTTATGGAAAGAGTTCACGCTTGACGTGGAAGGGTGCCATAAAAGCAATTTAGAATTTCTTGGCTTATGTAGGGAGCCGAATAAAAAATAATTTTATTATAATATATCAATTTAAATAAAAGGGAATAAAAATATATATTTATATGTCATTGCCTTTTTAATGACAACTTTTTTTGTTTAAACTCATATAAAGAAGTAAATACTATAAATAGAAAAGGAAGGTGTTAAATTTGAAAATTGGCATTGCATTATCAGGTGGAGGTATAAGAGGAATTGCTCATGCGGGAGCATTAAAAGCATTAGAAGACAATAAAATAAAAGTCGACATTATTGGAGGTACAAGTTCAGGAGCAATAGTAGCATCACTTTATGCTATGGGATATTCTCCCTATTATATATACATATTATTTAAAAAATATGCTAAAGATATTGCAGAAATTGAGTCAGCACCAATTATATCAGGAATAGGAAATTTTATGTTTAACAAGAAAGTTTCTATAAATGGTTTTAAGACAGGAGAGAATATAGAAAAATCATATGATAATTTAGCATTAAGGAGAGGTATTAGAAAAATAGGAGATATTAGAAATATGCCTTTAGTTATACCAGCAGTTGATGTGATAGATTCTCATAAATATACATTTACAAATCAAATTCCGAAAAATTGTGTAAATAAAGAGTATTATATAACAGACATATCAATTGGAAAAGCAGTAAGAGCAAGCAGTAGTTTTCCATGTATATTTTCACCATGTGACTTTAAAAAGCACAAGTTTTTAGATGGAGGAGTATTAGATAATATACCTGTGCAAGAAGTCAAAAAACAAGGAGCAGATAAAGTAATTGCTATTAATTTTAAAGCAGATGATATTGATGATGAAAGTAATGTGATGGATATTGCTATGAGAACTATTGACATTATGGGAAATAAAATATCAGAAGATAGCCTTCAAGAAAGTGATTATATTTTAACTATCAAAACAGATAAAACAGGTTTGTTAGAAGTAGATAAATTAGATGATTGTTATAAATATGGTTATAAAGCAATGATGGAACAAATTAATGAAATTAAAGAAATACTTTATAAATAAAGAAAACTTATGGTATAATAGTATTGTCCATTTTCTTTACAAAGTAGTGATGGGCAATACATATTTTAAGGTGGGAAAATGTTTGTAATAGAGGAAGAACTAAAAAAGCTACCAGGGAAACCTGGAGTTTATATTATGAGAGACAAAGACGATAATATAATTTATGTTGGAAAAGCAATTTCTTTAAAAAATAGAGTTAGGCAATATTTTAGAAAAAATAACAAAACAGCAAGAATTGAAAAAATGGTAAGTTTAATAGATCATTTTGAATATATTGTTGTAGATAATGAAGCAGAAGCATTAATTTTAGAATGTAATTTAATCAAAAAAAATAGGCCAAAATTTAATGTCTTATTAAAAGATGATAAAACATATCCATATATAAAAGTAGATTTAAAATCTGATTATCCAGGAGTATATATAACTAGAAGACTAATAAATGATGGTTCAAAATACTTTGGACCATATGCGAATCCAGGTAGTGCAAAAGAAACGTTAGACTTTATAAAAAAAAGATATAAAATTCATCAATGTAGGACATTAAAAGAAAGAACAAGACCATGCTTAAATTATCACATAAATAGATGTTTAGCTCCATGTATGGGAAATGTAAAAAAAGAAGAATATATGGAACAAATTCATGAAATTATAGATTTACTAGAAGGAAAGACAGACAAAATTTTAAAAGAATTAGAAAGACAGATGCAAGAAGAATCAAAAAAGATGAACTTTGAAAAAGCAGCAGAATTACGTGATAGAATGCAGGCAATTGATAGAGTCTCAGCAAAACAAAAGGTGTCTAATATATCAGAAAATAATATTGACGTAATTGGAATTGCAAAATCAGAATTGCAAGTATGTGTAGAAATATTTTTTGTACGTGGTAGCAAAATGATAGGAAGGGAACACTATTTTTATAGTGACTTAAAAGACATGGAAGATAAAGAAATTTTATCTGGATTTATAAAACAATATTATTTAGATAACCCCAATATTCCAAATAAAATTATGATACGAGAAGAAATAGATGATAAAGATGCAATTGAACAATGGTTATCCACAATTTTGGGTAAAAAAGTGGAAATTAAATCTCCAAAAAAAGGAGAAAAACTACGTTTTGTAGAAATGGCAGAATTAAATAGTAAAGTAACATTAGAAAATAAAGAAAAAGATAAAAGTGAAGTTTTATTAGAATTAAAAGAAGTTTTAAAATTAGATAAAATGCCAAGAAAAATAGAAACATACGATATTTCTAATATCTCTGGAGAATATGTAGTAGCGGCAATGTGTGTAATGCAAGATGGTATAATAAAAAAGAATTTATCAAGAAGATTTAAAATAAAAACAGTAGTAGGACAAGATGACCCTAAATGTATGGAAGAAGTAATTACAAGAAGATTAAAACATTCAATAGAAAATCCAAAGGGGGGATTTGGAGAATTGCCAGATGCTATATTTGCTGATGGAGGAATTACCCAAATAAGAGCAACTAAAAAAGCAATAGAAAAATATCAATTAAATATTCCAGTGTTTGGAATGGTAAAAAATGATAAGCACCAAACTAGAGCATTAATGGATGAAAATAGAAATGAGCTTAAAATATCAGAAAATTTAATGAATTTAATTACAAGGTTTCAAGATACTGTACATGATACAGCAATTAATTACCATAGAAAAGTAAGAGATAAGCAAATAACAAAGTCAGAATTAGATGAAATTAATGGTATTGGTAAAGTAAAAAAACAAGCATTGCTAAAAGAATTTGGAAGTATAGAACAAATAAAAAAAGCAAGTATAGAAGATTTAACAAAAGTAAAAGGAATTACAAAAGAACTAGCAAATAAATTAAAAAAATAGTAATAAATTTAAATATTTTGAATATATATATATAAACAAAAAATAAGGGGGACTGTTTATGGAATATACGAAAGATATTTATTTTAAAGTTAATTACAATACAAGTTTAGAAAAAACGCAAACTGAACAAAAAAAATGGACAAGCAGTTTATTAAAAAAAATAAAACAAAATAAATTATTAATAACAGTTTTAATTTCTTTAATTGTATTTGCTAGTTTAAATATTGTAATGATACATAGTTTTATAAGAATATACTTAAGTATTGCTGGAAATGATTATGGATTTTAAACAATTATAATATTGCAATTATTTTCCTATGTTTATTGGAAAACTAAAGGAAATATGTTAAAATAATACTATCTAAATAAAGGATGGTATTATTTTTTATGGAATTAGAAAAAATAAGAAAATTAGATGAAAAATATAAAAGTAATAATTATAATGGAATAAAAAATAAAGGAAATAATTTTAAAATTATTGAAGGAAATAAACCAATAATTCTTTCAGCACCGCATGCAGTAAAGCAAATAAGAGAAGGAAGAACAAAAGATGAAGATAAACTAACAGGAGCAATTGTTGAATATTTATGTACAAAAACAGGAGCAAATGGAATTATTAGAACATGGAATAATAATGATGACCCTAATTACTATAATAGCGGAAATTCACTAGAATATAAAAAAGCTATTTTAAATTGTATTAAAAATAAAAACATTGCTATTTTAATAGATGTACATGGCTGTAAAGATAATCATGGGTTTGATTTAGAAATTGGTACAAATAATGGAGAAAATATTAATTATAATACAAATTATTTAGAAATTCTAAAAACAGAATTTTCTAAAATAGGTAAAGTAGTAATTGATGAAAAGTTCAAATCATCAAAACCTACAACAGTTAGTAGCTTTATTAATAAAAATAGTGGTATACCCTGTATACAAATAGAAATAGCCAGTAATTTAAGAAACAGAGAAAGTGGATTAATTAAATTATTAGAAGTTTTTGAAAATGTTATTCAAAAAATCATATAAAAAATAAGAGAGGTAGAAAAATGATTAAACTTGCAGACGAATGGAAAGAATATAAAATTTTAGATATGGCAGATGGTCAGAAGTTAGAAAAATGGGGAAATGTAATTTTATCAAGACCAGATCCACAAATTGTATGGAAAGACAAAAGTTTCCCAAAAAAGTGGAATGAAATAAATGCAACATATCATAGAAGTAAAACTGGTGGAGGTTCTTGGGAATTTAACAAAAAAATACCTAATAGTTGGCAAATACATTATAAAAATTTAACATTTAATATTAAACCAATGGGATTTAAACATACAGGGTTATTTCCAGAACAAGCAGTTAATTGGGATTGGATGATTAATAAAATAAAATCAGCAAAAAGAGAAATAAAAGTATTAAATTTATTTGCATATACTGGAGGAGCAACTGTTGCATGTTTATCTGCAGGTGCATCAGTATGTCATGTAGATAGTTCAAAAGGAATGACAAGTTGGGCAAAAGAAAATGTTGAATCATCAGGATTACAGGACAAGAAAGTAAGATTTATAGTAGATGATGTAATTAAGTTTGTAAACAGAGAAATTAGGCGTGGAAATAAATATGATGCAATTATAATGGATCCACCATCATATGGAAGAGGTGCTAAAGGTGAAGTATGGCAATTTGAAAATAATATTTATGATTTAGTTGATATTTGCACAAAAGTTTTATCAGATGACCCATTATTCTTTTTGATTAATTCATATACAACAGGAATTTCAAGTACAGTATTAAAAAACATATTAAATTTGTCTGTAGAAAAGAAATTTAAAGGAAAACTAGAAGCGGGAGAAATAGGTTTGCAAATGGAAGACTCTAAATTAATATTACCATGTGGAATCTATGGACGTTGGGAAAAGTAGCAAAGTTATTAGTTATATATTGGAATTAAAAAAGGAGAAATATATGCAAAATTTAAAAATTATTTATGAAGATAATCATATTATTGTAGTAGAAAAGATACCTAATATTCCTTCACAGTCTGATAAAACTGGTGATATTGATATGCTAACTTTAATTAAACAATATTTGAAAGAAAAATATAACAAGCCTGGAAACGTGTATTTAGGATTAGTTCATAGATTAGATAGACCAGTTGGTGGTGTAATGGTTTTTGCAAAAACTTCAAAGGCTGCTTCAAGATTAAGTAACCAAGTACGTGAAAAAATTTTTAAGAAAAAATATTTAGCTGTTGTAGATGGAAAGATAGAAAATGAAAAACGGTAATTTGGAAGATTATTTGTATAAAGATGAAAGAAATAATATAAGTAAGGTTGTTAATAAAGAAAAGAAGAATGCTAAATTTGCTAAACTAGATTATGAAGTTTTAAAATATAATGAAGTAAAAGATTTAAGTTTGCTAAATGTAAATTTACATACTGGTAGACATCATCAAATTAGAGTACAATTAGCTAATTTTGGACATAGTATTTTTGGTGACCAAAAGTATGGAACAAGAGGAAAAAGCAAACAAATTGCTTTATGGGCATATGAACTTAAATTACAACATCCAGTTACAAAAGAAGATATGAGTTTTAAAGACTTGCCAGAACCAATTGGAACTTGGTGTATTTTAAAATAATAGATTTCAGTTTAAGTTAAGGGTTACTCTCAGCTCTAGTCATATTTGCATAATTTTTTGGAAGTTTATCGTTCAAGCTAATTTTCGTAGAAATACTAAATAATTTTTATGGCACCCTTCCAAGGCAAGCTTGAACTCTTTCCATAAAAATTATTAAATATTTCTACCTCAATTGCTTTCAATCAAAACTTCCAAAAAATTATGCAAATATGACTAGGGCCTTAGTAGTAACAGTTAAGGAAAAATTTTTGCACTTAAATACTTGAAAATATTTGCATTTTAAAAAAATATGTGTTAAAATCAAAAATAGAAAAGTCAAAAACCGTAGGGAGGAATTTATAAATGGAAATAGCAAAATGGATATTAATAGTAGCATATATAATAGTCGCATTTATATTAATAATACTAACATTAAGTCAATCAAAAGAAGATGCAGGACTATCATCAACAATAACAGGTTCATCAACAAATAACTTTTACGAAAAAAACAAAGGAAGAACAAAAGAAGGAAAACAAAAAAGATGGACAATTATTTTAGCAGTAGTATTCACAATACTAACAATAAGTCTAGGAATATTATATATGGCATAGAATAAATAAAAAAGGGGCGGTTTTTAAAAAAAACTAGCCTTTTTATTGTACAAAAAAATGTAAGCATTTTTTTTGCATTACCAAATATTAATTGTAAAAATATAAAATAAAAAAATGAATACATATAATGCAAACAAAAAATAAACAATAACAAAAGAAAGGATAAATATGGACGAGAAAAAAGGAAAAATATTAAAATTAATGAAAGATAAAGACTATGTGCCAATGAAGGCAAAAGAAATAGCAATGATAATGAGAGTTCCTAAAAACGAGTATAATGAATTATTAGAAATACTAGGAGATTTAGAACTAGAATTTAAAATTCAAAAAAATAGAAAAAATAGATATAAAATTGTG
>CARBKU010000061.1 GCA_948946035.1 uncultured Clostridia bacterium | reverse complement strand
AGTAAAAATATGCTAATTGATGTTGCAATTCAACAGGAAGATGAAAAAAAGGTATTTACAAAACAAACTGAATTAAATAATCTCGAACAAGAATATGAAAAGTTAATTGAAAATACTGATAACATTGTAACTTTAGAAGAATTAGAAAAAGACATAAACAAACTAGATAATAAAATTACAAGCAATATTAAGGTAGAATTACAAGAATTGCAAACAAAGCAAAAGAAAGAATTAGACAAAATCATTGATTTAATATTTAAAATGAATTTAAAAGAAGGAGAACAAACATTTATATATGCTTACACATTAGGGGTAAAACTAACAACAGAAGTCCTATATGATTAAAAGAAGTAATGTCAAAATTACTTCTTTACTCTTTTAAATAAGTCATTAGGCTCACAGTCTAAAATATCACAAAATTTTTCTATATTTTCATACTTAATAGATTTTGTCTTATTTTCTACAATATTATTAAAATTGGTGTAACTCATATCTAACTGATTAAACAACCAATATTTAGTTTTACCTTTTTTCTTTAAAATTTCAAGTATATTTAACTTTATCATAATAGCACCCCATTTACTATTAATATTTTAGACAAAAATTAAAGAAAAAATAACTCACTAAAACATAACTTATTAAAACAGTAGACAAAATAAGGAAAATATGGTATAAATAATAAAGACAAGGGAGATGATTTAATGATTAGTTTATATGGCACTAATAATAGAACATGGGCAGAGATGACACCAGCAGAAAGAAAAATTTGCTTAATAATAGTGGGAATTATGCTCATAGCTTTAATTGGCAGTGGAATATATGAATATTTAAAAAATAAAAGAAATAAATAAAAAGTATTGTATTTTGTCGAAAAAAGTAATAAAATTATTTTGAAAAGGAGATGTAAATTATGGAAGAAAAAAAGAAAAGTAATAAAATTATGTTTATAATATTGGGAATAGTTATTGTTGCATTAATTGGAATCGTTGTATTTTTAGTATTAAAATTAAATAATAACAATACTAATAATCAAATAGAAAATAGTTCAAATAGTCCTATTACTAATAATTCAAAAACTACGCAACAAGCAAAAAATATGAGTTTTAAATTAATGGACACAACAGATACATCTTTAACAGATAATCAAAAAGATGTAATTAAATTTTTTGATGAAGATTATTTCTTCTTATATACATATACAGAATTAGTAAGATATGCTGATATGTTAAAAAATATAAATGTAGCATTATACTGTCAAATAAATTCTATCTTATCATCTGATAGTGAAAACTTTGAGGCAGTTTGTCAATGGGGTGTTGGCGTTGATGCTTTTTATGATGGAGGATTGGCAGATTTAACAGAACCAATTATAATAAAAGGAAGAAAGCCTGAAAAAATGGTAATGCAAAAAGATGTTATGGCGTTAAAGGGAAAATTAATAGGAGCTGAAACAAGAAACATTAATGGTCAAAATATATATTTGCCAATTATAGAAATAACAGAAATGGGCGAAAACTCTAATTGGTATAGTGAAGTAACTTTAAGAAATGTGTCAAAAGCTGTTTTTGGAAATGATGTCAAATTTAGAAAACCAACAAATGATGAAATGCTGAAAATGACTGAATGTGATTATATTTCATTTGAAGACTGGATTTGGTTAGCAGAATTTGAAAATCAATCTAATTTGAATTTTAAAGTTTTTGATATATGGCAGTCGAATCCTTATGGATTAATAACATATAATTATACCTATAATCAAGGAATAGAACACGATTATTATAACAAACAGCTATATGTAACACCAGATTTACAAAAATATATAGTTTTTGATATGTCAAGAAAAGATAAGTATGTATATATAAATGTATATGATAGAAAATTAAATAAATTATGGCAAAAAGAAATATCTAATGCTTCTCAAATAACTTGGGATACAACAAACTCAAATTTGGTATTTGTAAGTGATAATGATTTTTATAATATTAATATTGAGACGGGAGAAAATATATTTGATCCAGTATTTGTAGGAAAGAAAAATGATGTTAGAATTTTAAATAATGGCTATTTGTTAATAAAATATGATACAGATGACAATATAATGTTTTTAGATACGAACGGAAAAATAAAAAATAAATCTGATATAAAATTAGGAACAAAGGAACACCCAAACCCAACAATATATAGCAATTTCTGTCAAAAAATAGATGACAATTATGTTATATTATATAACTTGTATGATAAAGATAAATATAATGATACTAATGCACATTATACTTCACAAGATATATTCTCTACTAAATATATAATTATAAACGGAAATGGAGAGAAAATTAAAGAAAGCGAATAAAAAAATAACTGTTACTTAATTGTAGCAGTTATTTCCTTTTATATTATCCTGATTCAAGTCATAATATAACGAACTTAATTCTAAAAATATATCCCCATTTTCCTTTTTATATATTTCGCAGACTAACTCATCATCATTAAGTAAAAAGCTAACATCTTCAATATTATTTAAACGGATACTCAAAAATGAAATTGCACCAGTATCATAATTTTGTAGTGGAATACTTACAGATGATATACCAATATTACAAAAATTTTTTATTGGAATCATAACAACATTATTTCTAACTACTGGAATAATATTTTTACTATCATTAGGCAATAACTTTTTTAATTGTTCATTGCTTATTTTCATTTTCCTCCTAAAATGACTATTGTTACTTTCTAGCATAATACTTCCCCCTTCTTTTATATTAGTTTAAAATTAAGTCCAAAAAACTATAGCTTATTGGTGGAAAGAAAAAAGCAATATTTTATTTCCATTAAAGTTACATTGTTACTTTTGGGATATGTCCGAAAAATCTTGAACTTTTTTGGACATTTTCCTTTAGATTTAGCCTATTATCTCATATAATTAATTCAACCAATAATTAAAAAGGAGAAGAAATAATATGGAAAATCAAATTAATTTATATGGATATGCAAGAGTAAGCACCCAAAAACAAAACCTAGAAAGACAAATTGAAGCATTAACAAAGTTTGGAATTACAAAAGAAAATTTATTTATAGATAAGAAAAGTGGAAAAGATTTTAACAGAGAAGATTACCAACTACTAAAACAAATTTTGAAAAGAACTCAAAACAATGTATTGGTAATTAAAAGTATAGATAGATTAGGAAGAAATTATCAGGAAATACAAAAAGAGTGGCAAGAAATAACAACAGAACTAAAAACAGATATAGTAGTTTTGGATATGCCAATACTAGACACAAGGAAATACAAGGATACAATGGGAAATTTTATTAGTGATTTAATTCTTCAGGTATTAAGTTATGTGGCAGAGAACGAAAGAACAAATATAAGGCAAAGGCAAGCCGAAGGAATCGCAATAGCAAAGGCAAAAAAAATTATGGGACGACCAAAAATAAAACTACCTAAAGACTTTCAGCCACAATACAACTTATGGAGACAAGGAAAACAAACGGCAAAGGTAACAATGGCAAATTTAAACTTAAAAAAATCAAAATTCTACTCATTTGTAAGGAATTACGAAGCACAAAACGCGGAATTAAAAAAAGTAAGTTAATATAAAATACTATCAATAATAAACGAATTAAAAATAAAGCCTTTAAAATAAGGCTTTTTATTGTACTGGTTTATAACGGTTGCAAGTAGGACCTGTCCAACCACGGCGTGCACCTGTCGAAAAAATCTACAAAATTAGTGAAAAAATAAAAAAATAAAATCCATGAAATGCTTTTGGCTGTAGAAAAGCGCAAAATAACAAAAAATAACTTGACAAATTGGGAAATATGTAGTATAATAAGCACAATTAAATATTGCAAATAAATTTCAAGTTAATTTTAATACTGTTTTTATAGTTGAAAAGCAGGTACATTAAAAGAGTTGTTACACATGATTATGTAATCGCTTTTTTAGTGTACCTGCTTTTTTCATGTGTAAAATTATTTGTAAAAAAAAATTAAAAAAGGAGCGATATTTTATGCAGAAAAAGAAACTCTCCCACTTGGGAGACAAGTTACAAAAAAATTTACAAAATAAAAATGAAACACCTGTATCAAAAGCACATGAAAGAAAATTAAATTTAAAAAAGAAAGAAGTTGATACTATGTCAAATTATGAATTTGAACAAATGGAAAAGGAATTACAGGAAATCTTACAAGAAAGTATGGAAATGAATTTAACACAAGAGCAGGAAGAAGAACAAAATAAAAAAATAAAACAATATGAAAGAGCAGTAGAAATTCATAGTATGGATTATGAAATTGAGCAAGAAGCGGAAGAAATAGAGTGGAAAAATTATTATATTTTACAAATGCACAAAAATAATTATTATCAAGATGATGATTATTACAATAGTTATAATAATTATTACTAATTTATTAAAATAAAGCAGTTTTAAACATTTTGGCTATATCACATAAGAACTATCATTACTGATATAGCCAAAGTGAAAATATATAAAATAAAGGAGAATTTTATCATGAATTTAAAAGAAATTTTAGAAAAATTTGCAGAAATGCAAGAATATGCTGAAAGCAACAATACAAATGCAAGTCTATGGTGGCATTATTTTGAAGCTGGACAAACTTATAAAATAATGGAATATGCAATAACTATTGAAAAAGTAGAAAATGTAAGAAATATAGAAGGAGATGATAGAGAAATGCTAGATATAACTTTAAGATTTGCTGATAACAAATTGGATAAACTTGAAGGATATAGATATAAAGGAATATTAGAAGAATCGAAAACATATTTTAGCATTGGATTTTGTATGGGGAATTATAATACAATATATTTTCCAATGACAGAATTTAGTGAAACAAGTATAGTTGGAAAATATAATCATCTAAAAGCATATACAGGAACACCAATAGTCGAATTATCAAAAATGGAAATAATAAAAGACTATAGGGGGTCAAGGAAAGTACTATTACAAGATTACTTTTATTGCACATTTGATAATCCAGTGGCTGTATCAGTTAATGGTTTTGGACAAATAATATATTAAATTATAAAAATAAATAGAGTTTAAGTCCTTGCACTTGATAAATTACATATAAAACAAGGCACTCTGGAACGGGAGTGCTAGTAAATGCAAGAAAATTGTATAAATGAAACTAAAAATTCATATTTATTAAATATGAGCAAGAAAGAAAATAAAATCAATACAAATGAAAACGAAAATAATATTACAGTTGAATATGGAGAGCAGGACTTGAAACCAATTCTGCTACAAGCCATAAAACAAGAATATATAAATTACTACAAAAAGGACAACATTATATCTTCGCAAAAAGAAAGTAACATAAAACCTATGGAAAATATGGAATTAGATATATAATAACATAGTTAATGAATATGGTTACTTGTCTTTTAGAAGGGAAGGTGTAAATTGGAAAAGACAAGAAAATACAAAACATATAAAGTGGCTGTGTATATGAGATTAAGTCGTGATGATCGGAGATGACCGAGAAAGTGAAAGTATTTCTAATCAAAGAAAGATTATATATGATTTTATAGAAAACTCTAAACAAAATAAGTTTCTTGTAATTGATGATTATATAGATGATGGTTATACAGGAACAAATTTTAATAGACCTGATTTTCAACGAATGTTAAAAGATATTGAAAATGAAAAAATAAATGCAGTAATTACAAAGGACTTGTCTAGGCTTGGAAGAGATTACATAATGTCAGGATACTATTTGGAAAATTATTTTAAAGAAAAAAATATAAGATACATAGCCATAAATGATAATATAGACAGTGATGATGATAATAGTTATGATATGATTTCATTCCGTCTTCGGCTTCAACGACCATTATGCACGTGATATTAGTAAAAAAATAAAAAAAGTAAAAATAATGAAAATGCAAAAAGGAGAATATCAAGCTGGGCAAGCACCGTTTGGTTATATGAAAAGTAGCACAGAAAAGAACAAGCTAGTAATAAACCCTGAAACAGCACCAATAATTAAATTAATTTTTGATTTATATTTATCAGGTAATGGGACTAGAGAAATAGTACAAATATTGCATGATAAGGGTATAAAAACACCAGCACAATATTCAGGAAAAAAGCAATATTTAAAAGGAAATGACTATTTTCAACGAAGTTTCATCCAAAAAATATTACATTCACAGGTCTATACTGGAGCAGTTGTTAGTCATACTACTTCAAAAGTTAGTTACAAAATAAAAAAATGTGTTAGAATTCCACGAGAAAACTGGATAGTCGTGGAAGATATGCACGAACCCATTATTAGCAAAGAACAGTTTAATGAGGTGCAAGAGTTAATGAAAAAAAGAACATCTACAAGAACACGCAAACATGACCATTTGCTAAAAGGTATTATAAAATGTGGAAAATGCCGGTGGAACCATGACAATTAAACCTGATACAAGAACATCTGGAAAAGTTAGACTTAGCTTTATATGTAGCAATAGAAATGGAAATAAAATGAATTGTGATAATGCAGTAATAAGTAGTGATATAGTTTTGAATAAGGTATTAGAAAGTCTAAAACAGGAATGTCAAAAAATTGTTTTTAATAAAGAAGAAATAGAAGAAACATTTGTAATAGTTGAAAAAGAATTAAATGTAGAAAAATACAAAATTCAAGAAAAAATAGACAAAATAGGTCAACAAATAAAAAAGCTAGAACTACAAATAAAAGCCATATATGAGGATAAATTAAACGAAATCATATCAGTAGATGATTTTCTTCCAATATATCAAGCTAAAAAAGATGAAAAGGAAAAGCTAATCAATGAACAGGAAGAACTAAAAAGAAAATTAGAACAACAGGAAAATGCACAAATAGTTGATTATGGCGATTTATATAAATTTGCTAATGATTTTTTAAAAATGGAAAAACCAACAAAAGAAGTAATTACAAATCTAGTAGAAAATATAACTGTAAGCACAGGCAGAAAAATTAAAATTAAATATAAATTTTCAAAGGTATAACAAGTCTTTGAGAGTATAATGCTATACTTAATAGATGTTAAAACTTATAATAACATTTGTTAAGTATACATGAAATAAAATTGTATACTTAATGGCTATTAAAACCAAAGTCAACATTATGCAGGTGTGGCATTTGATGTAGGTCAAACATTTACA